>JAKAUF010000099.1 GCA_021827785.1 Acidobacteriota bacterium
GCTGCTGCGCGCCAATCTGCGGCGAAACGCCGCCCGGAACGTTCTCGCCCGGCCGGTCGCGGTCGGCGCGCATGCCGCTCCGGTGCGCATCGCCCCCGCCCCGGGCGGCCGGTTGGGATGGTCCCGCATTGATGCCGCGGGTGAGCTGGCGGCGTCTGCCACGACCCTCGACGCGGAAGTCGAGCGCCTAAAGATCCCGCGCGTGGACTTCATCAAAATTGACGTCGAAGGCTACGAGAGGGAAGTGCTAACCGGCGCGCAAATGATCCTGCGGCGCGATCGCCCGGTCGTGATGTACGAGATCAATCCGCAGGCCCTGGCCGCGCACGGAACCAGCGAGGCGAAGCTTGCGGCGTTCATTTTGGACCAGGGCTATGCGCTCTACCGGGCGGGCCGCAAGGGCCTGACGCCGAGTGACGGCGCCGCTACAGAGAGCTACTCGAACGCCTTCGCGATTCCCCGCGCCCCGCGCTAAACGCCTTTGCCCGGAACCACGGCCCAACGCCGGCTGTGCTAGGATTCGCGCTCGCTGGGTTACGCCGGCGGCGAATCTGGACTTGCCCCTGCCGCGAATCCAGCTTGAACCGCGCCGCCGTCCGGCTTGGCGGCCTCCCCTCGTTAGGGTAGCTAGAAATGATGGCGCGCCGACGGGCCGCGCCGGGCCAGAACAGACCGCACCGCGGCTCATTCCTAGGACGAGTTACGGCTCCCGCCAGCGCCAACAGACGACGCTGCGCTGTCTCCGCCACAGGGCGGGCGGCGCACCACCCGGTGGTGCGCTGGGTGCTCAGGACGCGCTCACGCGCCGACGTTGCAAAGCGATCCCCAGGGCACACAGTCCCGCCGCCAACAGCAGCCAACTTGCCGGCTCCGGGGCCGACACCGGCGGCTGCGCCGCCGGGCTGTACGCGCCATCGGTGACGCTGAAGGTATTCGAGCTAAGATCCGTGCCCGTTTGATACAAGCTGCCCGAATACAGGTTGAAGTTGCCCATGCCATAGGCGTTCGTCTGGCTGAAGCTCACCTGTGTCGGACTCGTAATCGTGCCCGCCCAAGCCGGACAAGCGTTCAACCCCATCGCAAGGGCCAAGAAAGCAGCGAGGGCAACGGCTTGGGTAAAGGGGGGGAAACGTTTGAGCATTGGATCCATGGCTCCGATTATTGGGGCTACCCCTGGTCGAGGGGACAGCTTCGGTAATGCAAGTACAGTACCAAATCGGCAATCGCCATGCACAATTCATCGGCGCGCTGATAACGAATGAGTTAATAGCGAATGATGCCCCTATTTCCTGGGTGGCGAGACCGCGTGCGGCACCGAAAGAGTGCAAACACTTGCACAAAAGCGCCGCCCCCATGCGCGGAGAGCCGCCGGTCCGCCTAGCGCGGCGTGTCCCCGGCGGATCGAATCCGCGTCGTATCATCGCGCGCCATGGCGCGCCATGGCGCGCCATTCTCGGATCAAACGGCTCATACCGCGGGCGAGGCGGGGATCAAACCGCGGGCGCGGCGGGGATCATACGGCGAGCGAGGCGGGGGAGAAGATCCGGTCGGCCCCGGCCTCAGGAAATCTGGCCGCAACCCTGGCATTCGCGACCGTCCCCGACCTGCCTGGCCGCACGGCGGGACCGGTTGTTGTACGCAGCCGGGAATGGACAGAAAATGCCCAGCCCACATCGGGAAATTGTTTTCCGCACACGGCACTAGCGTTCCTTAGGAAATCGGCGGTGCGGCGCCACCCCCCCAGGGTCATTCTCACCAACGTTAGCGTTTGCTAAGACTTGGGGGCAGGCGCGGCGCCCGCGGCAGATTTGGCCCGCCAGGTGCATTCGCAGTAACCGCATGGTTGCACGGCCCATTTGGAGACCCCAGTTCGCAGGGGAGCGGCAGGTGGTAGGTGTTTGCGCCTACGCCGCTCGAACCGTGGCTGAGCCCGCAAAACACCCTGCGAGCCCATTGCGGGGCAGGGAGATCGCGCTGTGAACGCCATCCGGCACCGGCCGCCCAGCGGGCTGGCCGACTACAGGGACATCGTGCGCCGCCGCTGGCCGTGGGTGGTGCTGCCGGCGCTGCTGATCGCCGGCGGCGGCATCATGGCCATCCGCCACCTGCCCAAGCTCTACCAGTCAGAAACCATGATTCTGGTCGAGGCGCAGAAGGTTCCGACCAGCTTCGTGCAGCCGACGGTCAACGAAAACACCGACGAACTGCTCCAGGAGATCAGCGAGGAGATCCTCAGCCGCACCCACCTGCTCGCGATCATCCACAAATACGGCCTCTACCCCAAGCTCAACGGCGTGCTCACCGAGCGGCAGCTGGCGGCGCGGATGCGCCAGGACATCACCGTCAAGAACATCACCGATCCGACCGATCCCAACCAGACCCACAACGGCGGCGCCTTCCAGATCGCCTACCAAGGCACCACGCCGCGCCAAGCGCAGGAGGTCACGCAGGATCTCGCCGGCCTGTTCATCACCGAAAATCTCGCCGTGCGCCAGCAGCAGGCGCAGGGCACGGTGCAGTTCATTAATTCGGAGTTGCAGCGGGCGAAGCGGCGGCTCAGCAATGAGTCGGCGCAACAAGAGGCGCTCGAGAAGCAGTACATGGGCGCGCTGCCGGAGCAGGAAGCCAGCAACTTGCAGCAGTTGGGCTCCGAGCAGACCGCGCTCGAGGCGGCCGAGCAGCAAGCCGCGCGCGACCAGCAGCAGAAGACCTACTTGCAGTCGCTTTTGGCCGCGCTGCAAAACACCCCGGCGCTGGCCACCGCCGCGCCCACCTCCCCGCTGGACGCGCAGCTCCAGGCCGACAAGGTGAAGCTGGCGATGGATGAGCAGGTGGACACGCCCGCCAATCCCGACGTCCAGCGGCTCAAACGTGAGATCGGGGCGCTCAGCAAGGCGCTGGCCGCCGACCCGGCGCCCAAGACCGCCCCCGGTCCGGCCGGCATGTCCGAACAGCAGATCCGCGGCGAGCTGGCGACCCTGGACCAGGACGCGCGCTGGCAGCAGCGCCAGCAGCGGCGCATCTCCGCCAATATCGCCCAGTTGCGGGCCCGCGTGGCCATGACCCCCGCCGTCCAGGAGCGGCTGGCGGCGGTGCAGCGCAACTACAAGATCGCCACCGACAACTACGAATCACTGCTCAAGAAGCGCGACGCCGCGCAGATGGCCG
>JAKAUF010000210.1 GCA_021827785.1 Acidobacteriota bacterium
CGGAGCTTCCCGCCAACCTGGGGCCCTATACCGGCGTCAATCGGCGTCTATCCCGCCGCATCTTGCGCGTCGCCGGCGTGCATGACTACGTCAACCGCCTTTATCGCGATCCCGCCGGCCACTCCGTCTTTTTGTACATCGGGTATTACCCCAGCCAGCGTACCGGCGACGACATCCATTCGCCGAAAAATTGCCTGCCCGGTTCGGGCTGGGCGCCGCTGCACGCGGGCGTGTTGCCCATCCGTCTGGATCATCAGCGCATGGTCGTCAACGACTACATCGTCGAAAAGGGCCTAGATCGCGCCGTGGTCCTGTATTGGTATCAATCACGCGGCCGGGCGATCGCCAGCGAGTATTGGGCCCGCGCCTGGCTGCTCCTGGGCGCCGTGACCCAAGATCGCACCGACGGGGCGCTGGTCCGCCTATGGACGCCGGTTGGCGCTCATCCCCGCAGCGCCCAGCGGCGCGCCGTGGCCTTCGTCCATCTGCTGGCGCCCCATTTGCCCGCCTATATTCCCAACTGATTTCCGGAGAAACCCCATGATGACGCTGCATAACCGCTGCTGGATGTTGGCCGCCTCCGCCCTGCTGGTGATGATGGCCGCCGCAGGCTGCTCCCGCTTCCACAATCCCGCGTATTTCGTCGCCAAGGGCCAGAGCTATCTCCATCGCCACCGCTATCACGCCGCCGCCATCGAGTTCCGCAAGGCCCTCCAGGTCAGCCCCCATGACGCCGCCGCCTTCGCCGGGCTGGCGCGATCGGACATCGCCTGGCGGGATTGGGTGGGCGCCTATCGCGCCTGGCGCCAGGCGGTGGCGCTGCGGCCGCGCAATGTCGCCTATCGCCTGGATCTGGGCCGCCTATATCTCACCGCGGGGGAGTTTCAACATGCCGGAACTCAAGCCGCCGCCGTGCTCCGCCTCGCGCCGGACAATCGCACCGCCCTGGAGCTGCAAGGCGCGGCCCTGCTGGGGGAGAAACAGCTGCCCGCGGCGGAAGCGGTCTTTGCCCACCTGACTCGCCTCGAGCCGCGCTCCGCCGCCGCCTGGGTTCATTTGGCCGTGGTGCAAATCGGCCGGAACGAGCTGCCGGCCGCGTCCGCCTCGCTGCATTCGGCATTGCAGGCGAATCCGCATTTCATCGCCGCCTATATCAATCTCGCCAAGCTGGATCAGTTGCAGCGTCATTCCGCCGCCGCGGCGCGCGTTCTGGGCCGCGGCATCGCCGCCAATCCCGGCGCCGCGGGGCTGTATGTCGCCGAAGCCGATGCGCAGTTCCGGGCCGGACATCGCGCGGCCGGCTTCCAGATCGTCACCGCCTGGGCGCGGCGCTATGGCGCCCGCCCCGCCGCCGCCCTGGCGCTGGGAGATTTCTATCGCCGCTGGGGCCGTCCCCGCCTGGCGCTGGCTGCCTACCGCCGCGGCCTTGCGGCGCAGCCCGCCAACCGGCGGTTGCGCAACCGCGTCATGCGCGCCGAACTTGCCGCCGGTCATGCCGCCGCCGCGGAGCGCATGGCGGAGGCGATCCTGCGCGGCTCGCCCCACGCGGTGGCCGCGGGCATTGTCCATGCGCACATGTTGCTTGCCGCGGGCCATGCCCAGGGCGCCGTCAGCGCCCTCCAGCACGTGCGGGCGGACGACCCGGATTCAATTCCCGCCCGCCTGGAGCTGGCGCGGGCCTACCTCGCCGAAGGCGCCGCGGCGGCCGCCGGCAGTGAACTGCACTCCGCGCTGCGGCGTGCGCCGCGTTCTCCCGCCGTGCTGGATGCAATCGCCGACTATGCGCTGGGCCGCGGCCAGGTGGCCGCCGCCCTCCAATATGCCCGCCAAGCCGTGGTCCTGCGGCCGGTTGAACCGGCGCAATGGCTGCGCCTGGCCCGCGTCGAGCGCCATGCGGGCGCCTTCACGGCCGCGCTCGCGGCCGCGCGCCGGGCCCAGCACTGGTCGCCTCGCATGCCCCAGCCGTGGGCCGAAATGGCGCTGGACGAAGCCGGCGCCGGCGCCGCCGCCCAGGCGCGGCTAGACATGGCAAAGGCGCGGCAACTGGCTCCCGCCAGCGCCGCCATCCTGGCGCAAGCCGTGGCCTTGGATGGCCAACTCCACTCCCCCGCTGCCGCGGTGACCGACGCGCGCGCCTTCGTTCATGCCAATCCCGCGGACGCCCGCGGTCACGACCTGCTGGGCGCGCTGCTGCTTTCCGCGCACCACTATGCCGCGGCGCAACAGCAATTTGCCCGCGCCATCCGGCTGGCTCCCCGGCGGGCCATCAGCTATATCCAACTTGGCCGCGCGCAGCAGGCGCAGCATGAGCTAGCCCCGGCACTGCACAGCTATCAGCAGGCGCTGGCGCTGGAGCCCAATTTCGCCCCGCTGGCGGCATGGATGGGCAATCTCTATTTGCAGCAGCGGAAGTATGCCCAGGCGGAACAGTTGTACCGCCAAGCTCTTTCCGCCGATCCGGAATTCGGCATCGCCGCGGGCAATTTGGCGTGGGCCTATCTCGCGCAGGGGCGCAATTTGACGCAGGCGCTGTCCCTGGCGCAAAGCGCCGTGCACTGGACGCCGCATATACCCACCATTGCCGACACGCTGGCATTGGCGTACATCAAAAACGGCCTTTCCTCCAGCGCCGTGCCCCTGTTGGCCCACTGCGTCCGCCGCCAGCCCCGCAACCCGGTGTTTCGGTATCACTTCGGGCTGGCGTTGGCCGCCACCGGCAAGCACCAGGCGGCCCGCCGGCAACTCGAGGCCGCGCTACGGGATCACCTGAGCCCCGACTACGCCAGCCACGCCCGGCGCCTGTTGTCCCAACTGCGCTAAGCGTTGCATTGCCTGCCCGAGGGGAACCAGCCCATGCTCGCCGCCGCCCAATGTGAACTCGGCCACGATTGGCCGGCGCCGGCTGCCCCGCCACCGGAAGCGGTTCTCCCCGGTGTGCAGCCTCTCTGCGCTTCCGGCCCCTGCGCTTCCCCGCCGCGTTCCTCCAACTGCTTCGCTATCAGGAGTTTTCTGAACGGGCATGGGCGGGCCGGGTTTGGCAGCCGTCGTGCAGCCAACTGAGAAAGGTAGAGGAGGTGTGTATGTTCCGAATTCGCTGGGTTGGACTCATTCTTGCCGTTGGGATCTGTTTGGGCGCGGCGCCGCTCGCCGCGCAATCCCCCAT
>JAKAUF010000232.1 GCA_021827785.1 Acidobacteriota bacterium
GCGCCGCCGGCGATGAGGTCTGCCAGTCGCCGGCGGTGCACGATCGTGTCCTCGGCGAAGTGACGGTGCCGGGCATTGACCGCATCAGCGGGGACGAGGTGGATTATCTGCTTCAGTTGCGGACCCTCCCCGGCGCTCAGGCGGATGTCCTCCGCGCCCTCCGCGCCGCCGTCAAGCGCCACCTCGCCAGCGCGGGCGTGGAGGCCTGGTATCCCCAAATCAACCTCCCCAACGCCAGCGCCGCCGCCGGCAGCGCCTAGCCGCACGGGTCGGCTAAACTAATAGGGATGTTCGATAGCCTTTCCGATCGCCTCCAGCGCGTTTTCAAGAACTTACGCGGCGAAGGCAAGCTCACCGAGGCCAACATGGCCGAGACCCTCGGGGAGATCCGCATCGCCCTGCTGGAGGCCGACGTCCACCATCAAATCGTGGATCAGATGGTCGCGGCGGTGCGGGAAAAGGCTCTGGGACAAGAGGTTATGGCCTCCCTGTCCCCGGCGGAACAGGTCATCAAGATTCTCCGCGATGAGCTGTTGGCGGTCCTCGGCGGCGGCGATGCCGCCCGCTTCAACGCCAAAAGCTCCCAGCCGCCGGCCATCGTCCTGATGGCGGGCTTGCAGGGCTCCGGAAAAACCACCACCAGCGCCAAGCTGGCCCTGTTGCTGCGCAAGCGGGGCCATCGCCCCATGCTGGTGTCGGTGGATGTCTACCGTCCCGCCGCCCGCGAGCAGTTGGCCATCCTCGCCCGCGAGGTGCAGACACCGATCTTCGCCGGCGAGGACATCATGGCCGCCGCCGGCGCCAAGGCGGGCAGCGGCGCCGTATTGGCGCTCGCCAAGGGAGCGCGGCGCGACGCCTACAACGCCGGCTGCGACGTGCTGATCGTGGACACCGCCGGCCGCCTGCACCTGGATGAAGAACTGATGGCGGAGATGCGCCAGCTCAAAAAGGAACTCGCCCCCGCCGAAATCCTGTTTGTCGCCGACGCCATGACCGGCCAGGACGCCGTCAACTCCGCCGCCGAATTCCATCGCCAGCTCAGCATCACCGGCGTGGTCCTGACCAAGATGGACGGCGATACCCGCGGCGGCGCCGCCCTCTCCATCCGCCGCATCACCGGCCAGCCGATCAAGTTCATGGGCACCAGCGAGCGCCCCGACGGGCTGGAGGTCTTTCATCCCGATCGCATCGTCGGCCGCATTCTCGGCATGGGCGACATCCTCAGCCTGATTGAACGCGCCGAGGAGACCGTGGACCGCCAGAAGATGGCGGAGCTGGACAAGAAGATTCGCGGCGATGGCTTCAGCCTGGCCGATTTCCGCGACCAACTGCGCCAGGTCCGCAAAATGGGCCCGCTGGACAGCCTGATGAAAATGATGCCCAAGGTGGGGCCCTTCCAGAATCTGCGCCAGGCGCGGCCGGACGTGGACGAAAAGGAATTGACCAAGGTCGAGGCCATCATCAACTCGATGACCGAGAAGGAACGGCTGCATCATCAGCTCATCAACGGCAGCCGCCGCAAGCGCATCGCGCGCGGCAGCGGCACCTCGGTGCAGGAAGTCAATCAAGTGCTCAAGCAGTACATTCAAATGCGGAAGATGTTCAAATCCGTCGCCGCTTCGCCGTTCATGGCCAAGCGGCTGATGAACATGAAGCTGCCGCAGGAAAAAGCCTAGGAGAACCTATGTTGGCGATTCGTTTGTCCCGGGTGGGGGCGAAAAAGAACCCCCATTACCGGCTGGTGGTTTTGGAAAAGAGCGCGGCGCGCGACGGCCGAGCGCTGGAGATTCTGGGACGCTACAATCCTTCCCCCAGTCCGGCGGAAATCGCGATCAACCGCGAGCGCGTGGATTATTGGGTCAGCCGCGGCGCGCAAGTTTCCGCTACCGTCGCGCATTTGCTGCGCCGTCAGGGTGAGCGCGCCGCCGCCGCCCCGGTGGCGGCAGCCGAAGCCGCTCCGGCCGCGGCGCCGGCCCCGGCGCCTTCCGCCGCGGCCGCGGAACCGGCCGCGCCGGCCGAGGCCTAAGCCATGGGCGAACTCATGGCGGCCCTGGCGCGGATGATCGTCTCCGATCCCGCCGCGGTGCAGGTCGCCGCGGTTCGGGAGGGAGGCACGACCGTACTGGAAATGCGCGTGGCCCCCGACGACGTGGGCCGCATCATCGGCCGCCAGGGCCGCACGGTGCGCGCCTTGCGCCAGGTATTGGCCGCGGCCTCGCGCCAGCAACCCGAGCCGCACCAATTGGAGATCCTGGAAGAGGATTAGGCGGCCCATGCCGCAGAAGCTGGAACCCGCCGCAACGCAGGGCGATTGGGTCGCGCTGGCCCGCATCGTCAAGCCCCAAGGCCGCCGCGGCGAGATGGCGGCCGAACTGTTCACCGACGGCGTCGAGCGCTTCTACCAACTCCAGCGGGTCGTTTTATTTCCGCTCACGGGCGCCCCGGAGGCGTTCCCGCTGGAGCGCGCCTGGCCGCATCAAGGGCGCGTGGTCCTGGCGCTGGCCGGCATTGGCGACATGGACGCGGCGCGGCGCTGGGTGGGCGCGGAGGTCCGGATTCCTCGCGCCGAGCGCATCGTCCCCGCTCCCGGCCGGTATTTCATCAGCGAATTGCGGGGCTGCGCCGTCTACGATCATGGCCGCGCCTTGGGCCCGGTCAGCGGATGGACGGAGTTGCCGGGCGCCGCGCCCCTCTTGGAAGTCGCCGGCCCGGACGGCGAAATCCTGATCCCTTTCGCCGCCGCCTATCTCCGCGGCGTGGATCTCGCCGCCCGCCGCATTGATATGGACCTGCCCGCCGGCATGGCGGAGGTCAACCAGCCCGATCCTCCGGCGGCCGGGGAATAAATTCCGACCGCCGTCAGCCCATCAGAAAGCCGGCCGCGCGTGCGTTTCGACCTCCTCACCATTTTTCCCGAGTTCTTCCACGGCCCGCTGGAGTTCGGCGTGGTTTCCCGCGCCGCCCGCTCCGGCGCCATCACCGTCGCCGTCCATGACCTTCGCGCCTACGCCTCCGACGTGCACCGCACCACCGACGACCGGCCATTCGGGGGCGGCGAAGGCATGGTCATGAAACCGGAGCCCATCGCCGCCTGTCTGGATGACCTGCTGGGCGACGCCGCCCGCCCCCACGGCCCCGCGGATGCGGTGATT
>JAKAUF010000249.1 GCA_021827785.1 Acidobacteriota bacterium
TTGGTGACGATCACGTCGAATTGCTCCGGCTCCCGCACCATCTGCATCGCCGCCGCGTCTACATACATCGCCGTCGCCGTCACATCGGGGAACTGCGATTGCAGTTCGGCAAAGACCCGCCGCCATAGCGCTCCGGCGTGGATCAGCGCGTTGGCCTTGTCCGCCAAGTGCAGCCGCCGCCGGCGCCCACGCGCCAGTTCAAACGCATACCGTTGCACCCGCTCGACCCCGCGATAGGTATTGATATCCGTCTCCGTCGCGACCTCGTCGCCGCTGCCGGGCTTGAAACGCCCTCCCATGCTGACGTAGGGTCCTTCCGTGTTTTCCCGCACCACCACGAAGTCCACCTTGCCGGCGCCTTCTTTCAATGGGCACAGCCGTTCCAAGAGCGGCCGCACCGGTCGCACATTGGCGTATAGGTCGAGCCCGAACCGCATTCCCAGCAGAATCTCCGCCGCATGCCGGTTGCTAGGCACGCGGGGGTCGCCGACGGCCCCAAACAAGATGGCGTCGAACTGGCGCATCGTGGCCAGCCCGTCCGCCGGCAGTGTCACCCCGTCGCGCAGGAACCGCTCCGCTCCCCAATCGAATGCGGTAAACCGCAATGCCCCGGGCGCGGCGGTTTCCAGCACTGCCTGTGCCCCCGCAACCACCTCCGGCCCGATTCCGTCGCCGCCGATCACCGCGATCTTTCGCCGCACGCGCCCAGTCTAGCCGACTGCGCCGCCTTGCGGCCGCTTCCCCTCACCGTGGCGGGCGCCGGCGGCGGTTTCCGCCATCGCCGCGGCGGATCCTTAGCGTTGCACGGAACCTTGTTCGCCGGATGCGCCGCCGGGGCCAGATTCGTAGTAGCCCGTACGCGCATAGACGCGCAACCCGCCGGTGTGCTTGCCGTGCAGCTTGACCCGAATGGAATGGAACCCTGGCTGCTTCTGGCTGGGGCGATACGCGATCGTGTATTGCTCCCGAATCGCCGCCGCCACCGCGTTCGTGATCGCATTGACCTGCTTCAGGTTCTTGGGAAAGTAAGCCATGCCGCCGGTGGCCTTCGCCAGCCGCTTGAGGGCCCGGTTGGCCCGCCCGCGGTCCAGATCGTGATAGGTCAGCCCGATGCAGTAAATCAGCGGCCCGTGCATGTCCTGCGCCGTGCGCACGGTTTGCTCCAGCGTGTAGCGGCTGGCGTCATCCGCCCCGTCGGTAATGACCAGCAGCACCTTTTTCTGCCGCGTGCCTTTTTTCAGGTGGTACAGCGAGGCGACGATGGCGTCGTAAAGCGCCGTGCCCCCATTGGCCTGGATATGGGCGAGGCCTTCCTTCAGCTTGGCGATGGAGCTGGTGAAGTCCTGGTCCAAGTAATATTCGTCATTGAAGTTGACGATGAAGATTTGGTCCCGCGGATTGCTCGCGCGCACGAAGTTCAGCGCGGCTTCGATCACCGCCGCGCGCTTGCCCCGCATGCTGCCGCTGTTGTCAATCAGCAGCCCGCAGGAAATCGGCGCGTCGCTGTGCGTGAAGAAATCAATATGCTGCGGCGCTCCGTTGTCGTAGACCTGGAAGTCGGCGGCGGGCAGATTGTTCACCGCCTGCCCCTTCTTGTTCAGCACCGTGACGTGAACCAGAACTTCCGAGGACTGCGCCCGAAATACGTACGGCCGCTGCCGCGCCGGTCCCTGCGCTTGTCCCCGCGCCAACGTCGCCATCACCAGCATGCAGGCAACGGCGCCAGCGGCGCGGATCAATGCGGCCCGTAATAGCCGGCTTTGGCGGAGACCGTCAGGGGTGGCAGGCCGGGCGGAGGATGGAGTTTTACGCGGATCTTGCGCCATTTGCCGTTCCGTTGTTGATCGGTGGGAATATAGCCCAACAGATATTGATTCCGCAGCTCCTCGCCGATCTTCTCCGCGATGTCGGGCAGTTCGTCAACGTCCCGAACCGTGAACATCCGCCCGCCGCTTTCGGCGCAAATGTCGCTGAGAAGTTCCGGACCCTCCTGCTCCTCCGGCGTATACCGGTCGCCCACCGGGGAAAAAACGCCGATGGCATAAATTTCGACGTCGCTTTCCCGCACCACGTTTCGGATTTCCGCCTCCGTGAAGCGGCTATGGTTGTCGCCGCCGTCGGAGATGATCAGCAGCGCCTTGCGGCTGTGGCTTGCCTGCCGCATCTCGTCCAGGCCCAAATAAATCGCATCCAGCAGCGCCGTCCGGCCATGCGCGGGGATGAAGGCGATGCGGTTGAGCAGCCGGTTGGGATTGTCGCTGAAGCCGCCGAGCAAATGCGGCTCGGCGGAAAAATCCACGATAAAAAATTGGTCTTGCGGGTTGGCCGTCTGGAAGAAGGCGTCCAGGGCTTCGCGGCTCTTCTCGATCTTGTCCGCCATGCTCCCGCTGCTGTCGAAGATGATCCCCACGGAAATCGGCGCGTCATCGGTCGAAAACGTGTTGATCTTCTGCTGCTTGTTGTCTTCGTAAATCGTGAATTGCCGCTGCGACAATCCCGTCACCAGGCGCCCGATCGGGTCCGTGACCGTGACCGGCACCAGCACCTGGTTGACGTTCATTTTCAGATTGACGGGCGCGTTGGGCTTCATCTCCCCGGGCTTGCCTGCTTTGGCGGCGTTGCCGGTTTTGGCCGGAGGGGGAGCGGGAGGATTGATCAGCGGTCGGACATGCACTTGCTGCGCCGCCGCTGCCACCGACAGCAGCATTAGCACCGCTGCCGCCAGCGGCGCTCGGGTGTGGCCGCCGGTTCGCCGGGGAAGGCCGCGCGGTTTCCCGAAGTTCCACCGCAGGCGCCGGCTTTTCCGCAATTGTCCCAAGCCCGTCGTCGGCCCAGGTTGGACGTGGCAGAACCCGCGCGGCCAGACCCGCGAATGCTCGCAGGCGGCGCCGTCACCGTCCCAACTACCCCTGCCGATTCCCAGAGCCTGCATGCCGCCCTCGCCCTTGGGCTGGACCTGGATCGCCCATTGCGCGCGAACCGTCCGCTGTTACCCCGACAATACCACGCTCGCCGCGAACATTGCTTGGCGCGGGCCCCAGCGCTGCTGCCCACCCCAACGCGCGCCGCTGCGCGTTGGGGACCCCGGCTTCGCCGCGCGTCCCGCTTACGCGCCGGGACCCCCCCCCCCCCCCCCCCCCC
>JAKAUF010000347.1 GCA_021827785.1 Acidobacteriota bacterium
GTCAGCCGCGCACTGAGCGCCGCCAACCAAGACCTGCGCCTGGCCGCCAAGGAGCTGCGGCAACACCGCAACAATTTGGAGGGACTGGTGGCGCAGCGCACCGGCGAACTCGCCGCCGCGGGCGACGAACTGCGCCGCGCCAACGCCGAACTGCGGCGGCTCAACACCGCCAAGAGCCAGTTCCTGGCCAACGTTTCGCACGAGCTGCGCACGCCGCTGACGTCCATCCGCTCGTTCTCGGAACTGTTGCTCGCCTATCCGGAAGAAGCGCTGGAAACGCGCACCGAGTTTCTGCAGATCATCAAGAGCGAGACCTTGCGCCTGACGCGGCTGATCAACGATGTCTTGGATTGGTCGAAGATCGAGGCCGGGCAGATGTCCTGGCGCGACGAGCCCGCCGACCTGGCGGAGGCGGCGCAAACCGCCGCCGCGGCCATGCGCGCCTGGGCGGAAGCCAAGGGCCTGCGCCTGCGGCTGGTGCGGGAGGCGGAGCCGGGAACGGCGATCCTGCGCGGCGATTTCGACCGCCTGGTGCAGGTGGCGGCGAATCTGCTGAGCAACGCCATCAAATTCACCGCGCGGGGAGAGGTGGAAATCGGCGTGCGGCCGGAGAGCGCGGCCGCCGGGGCGGCGGCAGACACGCCGCGGCAATGGTGCCTTTACGTCCGCGATAACGGGCCGGGAATCTCCAGCGACGACCTGCCGCGCATCTTTGAAAGCTTCCAGCAAGGCGGAGACCCGCTGACCAACAAGCCGCAGGGCACGGGACTGGGCCTAGCCATTTGCCGGGAAATCGTGCAGCACCATGAGGGACGCATTTGGGCGGAGAATCAGCCGGGCGGCGGCTGCACGTTCTATTGCCTGTTCCCCGCCGCCGCGCCCGGCGGCTTGCCCCTAACGGCCGCGTCCGTAGGCGGCGCCGACCGCGGGTAGCTCCGGCGCCAGCGCCGCCCGCAGCCGCGCCAGCACCCGCTTCCGCACCTCCGCCGAGTCGCCCTCCAGGCTGAACCCGCCGGCCTGCCGGTGCCCGCCGCCGCCGAACTCCTCGGCAATGGCGGCGACATCCACGGCGCCCGTGGAACGCAGGCTGATGCGCTGGCGGCCGGGGCCGTCGGCGGGACTGGCGGGACGGAAAAACGCCGCCAGTTCCACGCCGCGCAGCCCCAGGGCGTAGTTCACCAAGCCCTCGGCGTCTTCCCAACCGGCATGCAGGCGCGCCAGGTCCGCATCCTCCACCCACATCCAAGAAAGCGGCAGCTCGACGTGCAGATGGGAAAGCGCGGCGCCGAGAACCCGCATCTTGGCCTCGGGATAGGCCAAATACATTCGCGCCGCAATATCATGGGGCGGAGCCCCCATCCGCGCCAACTCCGCCGCCAAGGAGAGCGTCTGGGCGTTGGTGTTGGCGAAGATGAATCCTCCGGTATCGGCCACCAAACCGGTATACAAGCAGGTGGCGACGGCGGCGGAGATGGGCCAATTCAGGGCTCGGGCGAGGCGAAACACCATTTCACTCACGGCGCAGGCCGCCGGATCCACCCAATTGACGCTGGCGAAGGGGCGGGCGCTGGCATGGTGGTCCAGGTTGATGGTAAAGCGCCCCTCCAACCCGGCGATGTGGCTGCGCGCCAAACTGCCGCACTCCAACATCACCAGCGCGTCCGGCGGCGGACTGGCGGGCGCCGCGGCGGTAATCCGCACGGTTTCCACGCCGGGCAAAAAGCCGTAGGGATAGGGAATCGCATCCCGCAACAGCACCACCGCCGTTCGCCCCGAGGCCTGCAAAAGGGCGCGCAAGCCCAGCAGCGACCCGAGCGCATCACCGTCGGGACGGGCATGCGATACCAGCCAAAAGCGCCGCTTCTGGCGAAAGGCATCGAGAATCGGTTGCGGTATCTCGGGCATCTGAGACCGGGCGAACCCAACACCCTATCACATCTCCCGCGCACCGCCCCATTGCGTTTTCGGGGTATTGTGGGCGCAACGGCGATGGCGGCAGGGAGGAAAACCGGGGTGATCGTGGGGGCTGGGCCGAACGGCCTGGCGGCGGCGATCACGCTGGCCCGGGCCGGCTGCCGGGTAACGGTGCTGGAGGCAAGCGACCACATTGGCGGCGGCACCCGGACGGAGGAATTGACGCTGCCCGGGTATCGCCACGATCTCTGCTCCACGGTGCATCCCTTGGCGGTGTTGTCGCCGGTCTTTCGTTCGTTGCCGCTGGAGCGGTTCGGACTGCAATGGATTGCGCCGCCGTTGCCGTTGGCGCATCCGTTGGATGACGGCACGGCGGCGGTGCTGCACCGCTCGCTGCATCGTACGGCGGAGGAATTGGGCGCGGACGGCGCCGCTTACCGGCATTGCATCGGTTCGGTGGTGGCCGATTGGGAGCGCATCGCGGCGACGGTGCTCGGCCCTCCCACGCTCATGCCCCCCAGGCCCTTCGCCGCGGCGCGTTTCGCCCGCCGGGCGCTGCGGCCGGCGGCGGCCATCGCGGGCAGATTTCGCCAGCCGGCGACGCGGGCGCTGTGGGCGGGCCTGGCGGCGCACGCCATGATTCCGCTGGAATGGCGGCCTAGCGCCGCTTATGGTCTGGTGCTGGCGGCGGCGGCGCATCTGGGCGGGTGGCCCATTCCCCGCGGCGGGGCGCAGGCGATCAGCGACGCCATGGCCGCCTATCTGCGGACCCTGGGCGGCGATATTCAACTCGGCGTCCGCATTCGCGACGGCCGCGATTTGCCGCCGGCGGATGTCGTCGTGACCACCACCACGCCGCGGCAGATGGCGCACTGGACGCAGTTCCCCACGCGAACGCGGAGCCGCCTCGCGAGCTGGCCGCTGGGACCAGGGGTCTGCAAGCTGGATTGGGCGTTGCGCGAGCCGATTCCTTGGACGGCCGCGGACTGCGCCCAGGCCGGCACGGTGCACGTCGGCGGCGGCTGGAATGAAGTCGCCGCCGCGGAACGCGCGCCCTGGCGCGGCGGCCCGGCCGCAAGCCGGTCCGCAAGTCCTCCGCCCTTCGTGCTGGTCACTCAGCCGACGCAGTTCGATCCGTCGCGCGCTCCGGCCGGCGGCCACATCGCCTGGGGCTATTGTCACGTCCCGAACGGAAGCAGCGCGGACATGACCGAGGCCATCG
>JAKAUF010000061.1 GCA_021827785.1 Acidobacteriota bacterium
GGCGCGGCATTCCTCATTGCTGGGCGCGGGCCCCAGCGCGGCTGCCCACCCCAACGCGCGCCGCTGCGCGTTGGGGACCCCGGGGTTCGCCGCGCGTCCCGCTTACGCGCCGGCTGGGCCGGGGACCCCAGGGCCCGAGCCCGGCGATCGCTTGGCGCGGGGCGTTGCCCCGCCGGCGCGTTGCTCCACCCCAACGCGCGCCGCTGCGCGTTGGGGACCCCGGCTTTGGGAGCCGCGCCGCGTCGCTTGCCGGGGGCGGGCCGCAACGATTGCCGGCGCGCCTGCGGCGCGGTGGAATTTCGCGGCCCTTCCGCGCCCGCTTGGCTCCCCGAGCAAATGGCGCGGCCCCCGCGACCGGTTGCGCCTCCCAATTTGGCCTTCCGGCTTGGCCGGGCGGAGGACGGACCGAGGTTCGGGTTGCGGCATCGCTGCCCTTCGGCCCAGCCCCCGGAAGGCGGGTCCCCGCCGAGGCAACGCCTCCGGGCGCCGGACGGGCCAAGCCCGCCCCATCGCGCCCTATAATGAGGCGCATGGCGGAGGCAGTCCGCGCCTGCGAATACGCGCTGATTCGGGTATATCCGGATCCCATTCGCAAGGAGTTTCTGAATATTGGCGTCTGCCTGTTCGACCGCGTCGGCGGCTTCGCCGAAGTTCGCGTGGTGGACAACTTCCGCCGCCTGCGCTGCCTCTTCCCTGCCTTTGATTTCGCGGTGCTGCGCGGCTTGGAACACGACCTGCGCTCGGTGCTGCGGGGCCGGCAAGGCGCTTTCGATCCCGACCACTTGTTCTACCTGGCGGGGGAGACCTTCGCGCAGTCGCTGGAGCTGAGCCCGCGCCACGGATTGCTGACCGCCGACCCGGCGCAAGCGCTGGCGGATTTGTTCGCGCGCTACGTCGCCAACCCGCCGGCGGCGCCGGGCACGGCGCGTCGCGCCTGGTCGGTCCGCCGCGGCATCCTGGCCGAGTTGCGGAACGCCTTCGCCGCAGTGGGCATTTTGGGCTCCGACAAGCTGCACCAGCGGGTGCTGCCGGCATCGTTCGGCGCCGGCCCGGATCCTTATCGCTTCGATTTCCATTACCGGCCCAATGGCGTTCACAACCTGATCCAGGCGTTGGACCTGGAAGACGACACCCGCGGCGTGCGGGTGCTGAGCTCGACGGTGGGGAGCTTGCGCGACGAAGTTGGCCGCAAGGGCCTGGGACTGGCGGCCATCGCCGTGCACTCCGGCGCGGAAGACGGCGGGCTGGCCGGCTACCACAAGGAAATTCTGGCCGCCGCCCGCATCGGCCTGCATCCCGTGACCGCCGCCGGCGAACTGGCCGCCCACATCCGCGCCGAACTGCGGCTGTAGGCTGCCGCTGGCCCATGGGCGTCCATGCCCTGGGGGCGCGGGCCGCTGGCTCTGGGGGCGCGGGCCGCTGGCCCTCATTCGGAAGCGGACGAGGCCGTCCGCGCCCCCAGAAAACACCGCCGCGGAAGGCCGCGGACAAGGGTGCTGGGAACCGCGCCGCATGTTACCTTATTGGTTCCGCGCCTCCCGGAGCCGCTTTGACCGCCCCCGCCGCCCACTTGCAGCAGACCGCTCTCAACTCCGTCCACCGCCGCATGGGCGCGCGCATGGTGCCTTTCGGCGGCTGGGACATGCCGGTGGAATACAGCGGCATTATCCCCGAGCACCTGGCGGTGCGGCGCGCCGCCGGGCTGTTTGACGTCAGCCACATGGGAGAGCTGGACATACGCGGCCCGCAGGCGCTGGATTTGGTGCAATGGGTATGCTGCAACGACGCCAACCGGCTGGCCATCGGGCAGGCGCAGTACAGCGGGCTGATGACCGAACACGGGACCTTCGTGGATGACTTGCTGGTCCACAAACTGGCGAACGACCATTACTGGCTGGTGGTGAACGCCGCTAACACCGACGCCGATTTCGCCCACATCCAGGCGCACAATCGCTTCGATGCCCAGGTCACGAACACCAGCGCCCGCTACGCGCAGCTGGCGCTGCAAGGGCCGCGGGCGCTGGAGATTCTCCAGCCGCTGACGGCGACGCCGCTGGCGGCGATCCAATATTATTGGTTCGCGCATGGCCAGGTGCTGGGCGTGGACGCCATCATCGCCCGCACCGGCTACACCGGCGAAGACGGCTTCGAATTGTATTTCGATCCGCGGCACGCCGAGCGGCTATGGACGGCGCTTCTCGCCGCGGGGGAAACGGCCGGCCTGATCGCCTGCGGCTTGGGAGCGCGCAACACGCTGCGCCTGGAAGCGGGCATGGCGTTGTATGGGCATGAAATTGACGCCGCCACCACGCCCTGGGAGGCGAACCTGGGCTGGATTTGCAAGATGACCAAGCCGGGATTTCTCGGCCAGGACCGTCTGGCGGCGGCCAAGGCAAATCCTCCGGCGCGGCGGCTGGTGGGGTTCGAGATGGCGGAGCCGGGCATCGCCCGCGACGGCTATCCGATCCTGGGCGCCGGCGACGGGAGCCCGGACGCGGCGGCGATTGGACGGGTGACCAGCGGTTCGCCGGCGCCATTTTTGGGCAAGAACATCGGCATGGCCTATGTGCCCCCCACGGCGGCGCAACCGGGGACACAATTAAAGATTGGCATCCGCCAGCGCAGCGCCGCGGCGGTGGTGACGCCATTGCCGTTTTATCGCCGCGGCAAAGGCAGCGGCACGGACAACGCCCCGGCCGGAGGGAACGCCGGCGGCAACGCCGCGGCGCGCCCGGCGTGACGATGAGTTTCCCGCCGGGGCGGCCCGCGAGGCGGAGATTTCGCCGCCGCTCTCGGCGGCAATAGAGCCCGCCGCCGGGTACAATGCAAGTCCGGCGGCAACGGGAAGGAAGGATCATGGCCAGCTATCCAAGCCACTACCGATACACCAAGGAACATGAATGGATCTCCGCCGAGGGCGGCCGCGGCACGGTCGGCATCACCGATTACGCGCAGCAGCAGCTCGGCGACGTGGTCTACGTCGAGATGCCCAAGACCGGCGCCGAGCTGAAAAGCGCCCAAGCCTTCGGCACGGTGGAATCGGTGAAGGCGGTCTCGGAGATTTTTTCCCCGGTCAGCGGCAAGGTCGAGGAGGTGAATCCCGACTTGACCGCCGCG
>JAKAUF010000205.1 GCA_021827785.1 Acidobacteriota bacterium
CGGCGGCGAGCAGCAAGCCGAGCAGGGCATTGGGCAGACGCGAGCCGGCGGCGTTGACGCCTTCGACCGCGTCCCCGGCGGCCACCAGCCAATATTCCAGCACCGGCTTTTGCAGCCAGGGAGCGCCCAGCAATTTCGGGGTGACGAAGTTCTTGGCCGCCAGCATCTCCGCGCCGATTTCGGCGTAGCGGGGTTCGTCGGGGCCGACCAAACCGAGGGCCGAGAGGCCATGCAGGAACATCACCCAGCCCAGCGCGGCGAAGCCGGCGGCGACGAGCAGGGCCAGCAACAGAGCCCGCGGGCGGCGGGCGGCGGCCGGCGGCGGCATGCCGCGCGCATCCGCGGCCGGGCGGGGGGAGTTGGTGTCAGGCATGCGCGCTCTTGGGCCTCAGTAAATCGGCGGCTCGCCGGCGGGGCGGGTCTTCCAGCGCCGATGCACCCACAACCATTGGTCGGGATAACGGCGAATCCAACGCTCCAGCACGGCGTTGTAGGCGGCGGTGTTGGCCAGGGTGTCGGCGTCGTCGTCGCCGCTGCGCTGCGTCGGCACTTCGCGATCAAAGTACAACACGTATTTGCGCCGCGCCTCCTCCCAAACGGTAAAGCCCGGCACCACGGCGGCGCCGGTGCGCTGGGCGATGCGGGCCAAGCCCGTGGCGGTGCAGGCTTGGACGCTGAAAAAAGGAACAAAGCAGCCCTGCGGCGGCGAGGAGTTTTGATCCAAAAGGATGCCCACCGCTTCGTTGTGTTGCATCGCGGTGACCAGCTGCCGGGCGAAGCCGCGCTTGCCGATCGGCTGATTGCCGTGCAGGCCGCGATAGCGGTTGACCATGGCGTTCAGGTGCGGATTGTCCAGCGGGCGAATCACGAACTTCATGGGATGGCCGTTAAGGCTGTGCGCGAAGCTGGACAGCTCCCAGGCGCCGAGATGCGCGGTCAATATCAGCACGCCGCGGTCGCGGGCTTGCGCGGCGAGAAAATGCTCCAGCCCTTCGGTCTCCACCAATGCGCTGATGGTTTCGCGGCGCGCCCGCGGAAACAGGCAAAACTCCGCCAATTGCCGGCCCAGATGATGGTACAGGCGGCGCAGCAGTCGGCGGCGCTGCGCCGGCGGCATGGCGGGGAAGGCGAGGCCCAGATTGCGTTCGCCGACACGAATCAGCCGCCGGTGGCCGTAATAGAACGCGGCGGCGACGGAGTAGCCGATGGCGCGGGCGGCGGGCCGGGGCAGGGCGCCGAGGACGCTTTTGGCCAGCCAAACCGGGGCATATTCCAGCCGGTAGCGCCAACGCGCCCCTTTTTCGTTGTCCCGCCGCACCGGCGGCGGCGCAGGGGCGGAGGCGATGGTGGGTGGGACAGCCACGACAGTTTGATTGTGCCAGGGGACGGGCCGAAGGTCCGAGCGCAGGCGGTGGCGCTCTCGCCGCCGCGCCGGGCAGGGACGGGCCCGCGGTGGGCGGAGGCGGCATGGGCGCCCACGCCGGCACCGGATTGCCCCAGCCGCGCTGCGCCAGAACGGAAAATGCGGTACAATGCCGCCAGCTTCGGGAATCGGGCAGATTGCCGCAAGCTGAAGGGGCCCGCCGTGATGCGCCTCGTGTTGTCTGTGTTCCTGCTGGCCGGATTGAGCGCCGCCGCCCAAGCCCAAGCGACTCCCCTGCCGGGCAATGCGCCGCCCGCCCCGCCGCTTCCCAAAGCCACTGCCGCCGCCAGCGGCGTTTCCACCGCCGCCGCCAACGCGCCCCCACCGCGTCCGCTCACGCTCAGCGAGCGGGCCGACATCATGATGGCGCGCAAGGAATACTACGCGGCCGTGGATCTGTTGCGGGAGGATCTGCGCCAGCACCCGCACGACGCCAACCTGGCGAACCGTATCGGCATTTCCTATCAACTGCTCAACCAGCCGGTCGCGGCCTCGAAGTATTACCAAAAGGCCATCCACTTCAACCGCCACTTGGCGCAGCCATACAACAACCTCGGCACCATCTACTACGATGAGCGCAACTACGGGCATGCCCTGACGCTTTACCACCGCGCCATCCACCTGAGCCACGGCACCGTGGCGGCGTTTTACGTCAATGCCGGGACGGCCGAGTTCATGCGCAAGCACCTGAAGAACGCGGGCAGGGATTATCTCGCCGCGCTGCGGCTGGATCCCCTGGCGCTGGATCCCACCCACGAAGGCGGCAACGCGGTCCAGGACAGCTCGGTCAGCGATCCGGCGCAGTATCACTTTTTCCTCTCCAAGCTCTATTGCGAGCTGGGAGACTTGCCCGACGCCATGCACCAGTTCCGCCAGGCGCTGGAGTTGCACTATGCGCACATTGCCCGCGTCTGCCACGACAAGGTGTTTCAGCCGCTGGTCGCGCGTCCCGACTTTCAGGCGATGGTGACGCCGCCGGCGCCGGGACAGCCGCTGCCGCCGGGCTCGCCCAGTTTGGCGGTGATTCAAAGCCTGGCGGCTTGCCGTTTGCCGCCGCCGAAGCCCGCCGCCGGCGCCACGAGCGGGCCGGCCCAACCGGCGCATCTTATTCGTTAGCCGCGCGGAATAGCCGGAGCGGCGAGTAGCGGCGCGGCAGGCCGTGCTACGCTGAAATTTAACGTCTGTTTGGCCCCGCTCGATGTGTCCTCTGTGTGAAAAACGACGGGCCAAGCGATTCTGCCCGGCGCAGGGGGAATCTATTTGTGCCCCGTGTTGCGGCAGCTATCGCGAGGTCACACTGGACTGCCCGCTGACGTGCGCGTATCTGCGGGCCAGCCGCGCCCACGGCGCGCGCGAGACGTTCCTCGATCCGCCGCCGCCGGTCTCGCCGGAACTGCGCCTGCCGCCGCATTTCGGCGGTGACCATGAGGATCTGCTGCGGAGCCTGTGCGCCGCCATTGGCGGTTTCTGGGCGGAGAGCCCGGCATTGACCGATCCCGACCTGCTCGACGTGCTGCGCCACGTGGCGCAAACCTGGGCGGCGCAGCGGGCCGGAGTGGTGTTCGAGTCCCATCCCACCGGTGCGCTGCGGGAGGGGCTGTTTCGGCGCCTGCAAGCAACGCTGCGGGAATACCGCCCGCCGGAGCGCGGACTGGCGGCGCCGCCGCCGCCGCGGGCCGAGGAGTTGGAAATGGCGGTGGTGTATTTGGCGCGGCTGGTGCGGCTGCGCGCCAATGGGCGGCCGCGGTCCCGCCTCTGCCTGGAATGGCTGGCGCCGGAAGCGCTGCGGGCCGCCGCCCAGCCGGCCGGCTCATTAATCGTCGCCCCGTAGCACCCCATGTCCACGCCCACGCCGCCCACTCCCGCATCGCAGTTGCGGCAAGCCCGCCAAGACACCGTGGCGCTGGCCGTGCTGATCGCGGTGGTCCTGATCGGATTCGCCGTCACCGCCTGGATGGTGCGCCGGTATGACGCCGTGCGTGCCGCCCGCGCCTGGAATTGGCAGCGGGCCGGCAAGCAGGCGCTGGAAAAAAACCAGCCGCGCCAAGCGGCCGAGGATTATCGCAACGCGCTGGCCTACAACAGCGACAACGCCGGCTACCAATTTGGCCTGGGCACCGCGTTATTTCGCAGCGGAAAACTGAACCAGGCGCGCCATTACTTTTCCATCCTCTGGCAGCGCACGCCCCAGTCCGGGCCGGTGAACCTCAGCCTGGCGCGGGTGGAGGCCAAGGCTGGCAACGCTAGCGCCGCGGTCCGTTATTACCACAACGCCATTTATGGCCTTTGGCAGCGCAACGGCGCCGCCCAGCGGGAGGCGGCGCGCCGGGAGCTGATCGCGTTCTTGCTTCGCGAGGGCGAAGAGACCCAGGCCGACGCGGAGATTTTGGCGCTGAGCGCGACCTTGCCGCCCACGGCCGCGGCCCGGATCGCCATCGGCCAGCAGTTGCTGGCCGTGGGCGACAATCATCACGCATTGCAGGAATTTCAGGCCGAGCTCCACCAAGGCGCCAATAACTACGCGGCGCTGGTGGGGGCGGGGCGGGCCTCGTTCCGCCTCGCCCAGTACGCGCAGGCCCGGGCCTATCTGCAACGCGCGGTGCGCCTGCGGCCCCACGACATCGTCGCAGCGCCGTTGCTGGCCACCGCCACCCAGGTGCTGGAGCTGGACCCCTACGCCTTCGGCGTATCCCGCCCGGAACGGGATGAGCGCGTGCGGCGGGACCTGAAAATCGCCCTGGCGCGGCTCCATCGCTGCCTGCCCGCCGCGCCGCCGACCAAGGCCGGCGGCAAGGCGGCCGCGGCGCCGGCGGCGCCTGCGCCGGCGCCGCTGGCCAAACTCGCCGCCACCGGCAAAGCGCTCCAGCAGAAGATGGCCCGCGGCCGATTGTTCCACGGCCCCGACGCCGTCTCCCAAATCATGAGCTTCGTATTCCAGGTCGAACAGGCGACGGCGGCCACCTGCGGCGCGCCCACCGGCTCCGATCTGGCGCTGTTGCTGATCGCCCGGCAACGGGCCGGAGCGGGACAGTGAGCACCGCCTCCAACACTGCCCGGCCCGGCGCCCTGCCGCCGGGCGCTGGCGCGGAACATGCCACCCGCCGCGCGGCGCGCAAGTGGGCGGCGGTGCGCGAGGAACGCCTGTTTCTCTTCCTGGCCATCGTCATCGGCGTCATCGCCGGCCTGGCGGTGGTCTGCTTCCGCGTGGTGATCGGCTGGTTGCAACTCTATCTGCTGGGCAGCCCCCTGACGCCATTGGCGCACCGCCTGCCGCTGGTGCCCGCGCTGGTCGGCTTGGTCATCGGCGCCTTGCTGGTGCTGGTGTTTTCCGGCGCCCGCGGCAGCGGCGTCAACCAAACCAAGGCGGCGCTCTACATCTACGACGGCTACATTCCGTTCCGCACCGTCGTGGGCAAGTTCATCACCTCGGCGCTGGCCATCGGCAGCGGCCAATCCCTGGGTCCGGAAGATCCCTCCATTCAAATGGGCGCCGGCCTGGCGTCATTGGTGGGGCGCAAGCTGAAGATGAGCCGCGCGCGCATGCGCCTGCTCGCTCCCTTGGGCGCCGCCGCCGGCCTAGCCGCCGCCTTCAACGCCCCCATCGCCGCCATCCTCTTTGTCATCGAAGAGGTCATCGGCCAGTGGAGCATGAGCATCCTCAGCGCCGTGGTGCTCTCGGCGGTGGCCGGCACGGTCGTGGAGCGGTGGTTCCTCGGGGCGCACTCGCTGTTCACCGTCCCGCCCTTTGAACTCCGCAACCCGGTGGAGCTGGCGGCCTACGCCGGCCTGGGCGTCGTTGGTGGCTTCGCCTCCCTGGCTTTCGTCAAGGCCGTCATCTGGCTGCGGCCGAAGTTGAAGACGATGCCACGATGGACGCAATATTTCCAGCCGGCGATCGGCGGTTTGTTGGTGGGCATCATCGCCATTTGGTATCCGCAGGTGCTCGGCGCCGGCTACATCATCATTGACCAGGCGCTGCATGCGCAGTTCCTCTGGACCACGCTGGCCATTCTGGCGGTGATGAAGATTTTGGCCACGTTGTTCTCCGTCACCAGCGGAACTCCCGGCGGCATGTTCGCCCCGACGCTGGTGATCGGCGCCATGGTGGGCGGCGCGGTGGGCGGCTTCGAGCACCTGCTGTTTCCCCACATTGCCGCTGGCGTCAGCGCCTACGTCATGGTGGGCATGGGCGTGGCGTTCGCCGGCATTCTGCGGGCGCCGATGACCTCGGTCTTCATGATCATTGAAATCAGCGGCAGCTATACCGTGGTGCTGCCGCTGCTGATCGCCAACTCCATCGCCTTCTTCATCTCCCGCAGCTTCCAGCACACGCCCATCTTTGACGTGTTGACGCACCAGGATGGCCTGGACCTGCCCTCGATGGAGGAGCGGCGCGAGGAGGAGGTGCTGCATGTGGAAGACGCCATGCAGCCGCCGACCTCCCCGGTGTTGCAATGGACGGATACGGTGGCCTCCGCGCTGACCGCGGCCGGGGATAATGCCTTCGTGCTGGTGCATGGCGGCGGCGCCCGCTGGGCCGGCATTCCCACCACGCGGCTCGCGGCCTTGGTGAAGGACGGCATGGGCCAGCATCGGCTGGGCGAGGTTCTGGCGGCGTCGCGGCTGCCGGTATTGCATCCCGACGAACCGCTGGAAATGTTCCTGCGCGAAGCCGGAGATGCCCCGCTGCTGCCCGTCGTGCACCGCGCCGACAACCGGCTGCTGGGCATCGCCACCCTTAGCGGCGTCCTGGCCACCTACCGCCACGCCGACACGCCGGCGCCCGAGATGCAACCCCAAAAGGGACTCGCTTAGCCGCCGCGCGCCTGCCGGCGGGGTCCCCGCCTCCCGTTCCGATTTTCCGCCGCGCGGCCGCGGCGGCGCGCGGCGGTCAACGACGCGCGATTGAGCCGCGCCGGCGCGGACGTCGCCTGTCCCCGCGGACAGACGCCTGTACCGGAACTGTCCCCAACGCCGCGATGAACCCGCCGGGCTGAACCGTTGTACCGATCTCCCCCGGAATGTCACAGCGGAGCTGCGCCATGCCCTTGGGGAACATCTGCCCGCGTCCAGAGGATCGGCTCGCCGCCGGAGCGAACGCCACGGGTCGGCTAGATGCCGGTTTGCGGCGCTTCAACACCAGCCGGGCCTGCATAAGTCCATTGTTATCTGGCCGGCCGTTTTTGGCCCCCCAACTGCGGAATCACTCGTCCAGAGGACAGGTAGCGATGTGCATGGCGGCAACAAGGACGGGGCGGCGGAATCGGACCGTCCTGTTTTCCGGGCAGGCGAGCGGGCCGCGCACTGTGCACGACGGCCGCGCGGCCAGTTGCAGCCGTCGGGAAGGCTGTGCGGATAATGCCGGCAGTTGTTCCCCCCGGGTCTGGAGGCGGGCGATGCAGCGTTCAGAACCGGAATCCGTGGCAGTGGCGCTTGCGGCTGCGCCACGGCGGACCCAAGCCGGTTTCAGCCTGATGGAAGTGCTGATCGGCATCGTGGTCCTGGCCGCGATGATGGCGGTGGGCGTGGTCGCCTATCAGCGGATGTGGCCGGGCATCCAGGCCAACGCGGCGCTGGACGCGGTCGAATCGCAATTGCAGATGGCGCGCCAGGACGCGCTGACGCAGCGCCGCACCTTCGAAGTCCAGTTTCAGCCGCCCGATCAGCTCACCGTTTCCCGCATTGCGCTCAATGGCACGCTTACCGCCGCGCCCGCCTACACGCTGCCCTACGGCGCGACGTACCAGCTCTTCGCCGGCCAGCCGGATACCCCAGACGCGCTCGGCAACAGCGCGGCGATTGATTTCACCGACGTCAACGGCGGCGCGGGCGGGGACACGCTCTTGTTCCAATCCGACGGCAGCGTGACGGATTTGGCCGGCGCCGACGTCAACGGCACGGTCTTTCTCGGCCTCACCGGCAACGCCGACACGGCGCGCGCGGTGACGCTCTATGGCATTACCGGAATCCTGCATGGGTACACCTATGATGCGGCGACCAACAGCTTCCAATAGGCGGCTGGCGGGCAGCGCGCAGCGCAGCCGCCCCCAGGCCGGCGCCTGTCCTGTGCGCAGCCAGGGCTTCTCCCTGATCGAGGTCGTCATGGCCAGCCTGGTGCTGACCATCGGCCTGCTGACGCTGGCCTACGGCTATGGCCAGGGCCTGCAACTGGTTTCCACCACGCAGCAAGAGGCCATCGCCCGCCAGAAGGCGCGCGAGGCGATGGAGGCGGTGCTGACCGCCCGCAACGACCAAGCCATCACCTTCCCCCAGATCGCCAACGTCAGCCAGGGCGGCATCTTTTTGGACGGCTTCACCCCGCTCACCACCTTCGGCGCCGACGGGCTGCCCAACACCGCCGACGACGGGCCGGTCGAGCAGATCATCGAGCCCGGACCCGATGGCATTTTGGGCACCAGCGATGACGTCACCGTCACGCTGAATCAGTTCCAGCGCCAGATCGCCATCACCACTCTTTCCCCGACCCTGCGCCAGGTGGTGGTGACGGTCGAGTATATGACCGGACGCGGGGTCACCCGCTCGGTCACTTTGGAGACTTATGTTTCGGCTTACTCCTAATCCGCCGCCGCCCGCCGGCGCGGCGCGGCGCGACCGGTCCCGCGCGGGAGCCCCCGTCCTTTCCAGGCGGCGCGGCGCGGCCGCGCAGAAGCCCGCGCCCGGCAATGTCCGGCCGCTCCGCGCCCGCGGCCGGCGCGCCAGCCGCGGGCTCAGCTTGCTCGAGCTGCTGCTGGCGGCGACGCTGACCGTCTTGATCTTGACGGTCGCGTTCACCTTGATGGATCAGCTGCTCAACGTGGCGGGCGAGGCGACGCAAACCGCCGAGATGGACCAAAATCTGCAAGCCGCCGCCAACCTCATCGCCCAGGACCTGACGATGGCCGGCGCCGGCATCCCCATCGGCGGCATCCCGCTGCCCAGCAAGAACGGCGCGCCGATGCCGGTAACCCGGCCCGGCATCGCCGGTATCTTGTTTCCCGCCACCAATCTGCAGATCTCCGCCATCACCCCCGGCTTTGGGTTGGGGCCGCCGCAGAGCGGCGCCACCGTGGACGACGCCTATGGCAGCGGCGCGCTCACCGACAGCGATGAGATCACCCTCTTGGAGGTGGACAACCAATCGCAGATCAGCGCGTATCCGCTGGCCAGCATTACCCCCTCGGGCAGCCAGATCACCTTCAACAGCAACACCAACTTTGGCTCCGGCCCCGAGGCTCTGGCCAAAGGCGATTTGATCTTGCTGGAGAACACCAACGGCGCGGCGCTGGGCATGATCACCAACCTCAATGGCGACCAAGCCGAGTTCGCCGCCAGCGATCCGCTCAATTTGAACCAGCCGTCGGCGGCTTCCGGCAACATCGCCAGCCTGGCCAGCGGCGGCAGCTATCCCAGCACCACGGCTTACCGGGTGGAGATGATCACCTATTACCTCGATTTCTCCAATCCCAGCCTGCCGCGGCTGATGCGGCAGATTGACGAGCATACGGCCCAGCCGGTCGCCACCGGCATCACCGGGCTGCAGTTCAGCTATGACCTCGCCGACGGCAAAACCGTGGACGACCGCAACCCCGCCAACGCCAATCAGATCCGGCAGGTCAACATCGTCATTTCCGGGCGCTCGGCGGAGCCATCGCTGAAGACCCATCAGTATTTCACCAACAGCATCGCCACCGCCGTGGCGATCCGCAACCTGGAGTTCACCAACCATTACGCCAATTAACCGGCGCCATGGCGGGAGGCCTTATGCTGCCACATTCTCTAGATATTCCCCGAGGGTACGCGCGCGGCCGCCGGCTAGCGGCGGCCCGGGCCGCTGGGCCCGCGCCCCTTGTCCTGGGCGAACGGGGGCCCCGTCCCGACCAGGTACGCAAGCGGGACGCGCGGCGTAGCCGCGCGGGGGCCCGCGCCGATCATTTGCGCCGCGCCGCCCGCCCGCGCCGCGCCTCGGCGGGCATTGCGCTGATCACCGTGGTGATGATGACCGCGCTGTTCAGCCTGATGCTGGCGGGCTTCTTCCTGGTGGTGAACGGCGATCAAAAGGTCACCGCCAGCCAGCGCGACCACACCCAGACGTTCTATGGCGCCGAGGCCGGCGTGGAGAAGATGTCCTCGGATCTGGCCAGCTATTTCCAGAAGCACACCTCACCGACCCTGACCGAGCTGCAAAGCGCCCTGACCACGCCGGCGAACCAGCCGGTCATTTCCGGCATCAGCTATCCCGCCGCGGGCGGCGACTTCCCCGACGGCGGCTACAGCATCGCCGCCGCCCCGCCGGCCGCCGGCACGCCGGGTTGCGTGCAGTCCGGCGGCTTGTGGTCCTGCCCCGGCACCATCGGCGGCACCGGGCCGCTGGCCGGCCTGCAAGGCGTGATTACGCCGCTGACCTTGAGCGTGATCGCGCAAGGCGATGGCGCCAGCGAAGTGAAGATGTCCCGCGTCGTGCAGGAGGTGGCGGTGCCGGTCTTCGAGTTCGGCATCTTCTCCAATACCGACCTCTCATTCTTCGCCGGCCCCAATTTCAACTTCGGCGGGCGCGTCCACGCCAACGGCAATTTGTATCTCGCCGAGCAGAGCGGCACCCTGACGCTGGGGGAAAAGGTCAGCACCGCCGGCGACGTCATTCGCACCCAACTGGAAAATGGCTGCTCCACCGACGGCGGCGGCGGCGGCGCCGCCGGCGCCGCGCAGAGCGGCTGCCAGACCTATGAGGGCGCCGTGGACGTGGACACCGCGCCCAATACCTACCGCGCCCTGGGCATGACCGAAGGCAGCGTGACCGGCGGCCCCGGCAGCGCGCCCAATTCCAACTGGCAGACCATTTCGCTCACCGACTATAACGGCAACATCGTCAGCGGGACCACCGGCGGTAAGACGCTGAACATGGCCCTGGCCTTTTCCGGCGTCTCGCCGATCGAAATCGTCCGCCGGCCCTTAGCCAACGATTCCCCCACGGTCAGCCAGGCGCGGCTCTACAACCAGGCCAGCCTCATTGTTCTGCTTTCCGACAATCCGAATGAGCTGCCGCAGATCCAGGAGGCCAACGGCGGCCCCGCCGGCCCGGTGGCGCTGGACGCCAGCCTGATTCTCGATCAGCCGCTGAGCACCACCCCGAACACCCCCGATCCCTGCCATCCCCCGGTGGCCGTTTCGTCCGGCCCAACCCTCGCGCCCGGCTATCTGACCCAGAACGGTTACGCCGATCCCGAATGGCTTCCCGCCGGCGCGCCCTTGCTGGGTGGCTATTTGGAAGTGCTGATGCGCGACGCCAACGGCAACCTCCACAACGTGACCCAGGAGATCGTGGACCAGGGCATCGCCGCGCTCTATACCGGCGGCGGCTCCAGCCCGTCGTGGAGCGCGGCCAACAGTTGCTCCTACAACGGCCAGACCTACGATCCGATCTTGGAGCTGGAAAGCCTCCCGGTGGGCGACACCGCCCTCGCCTGACAGAACACCACCTCCGGCTCCGGCTGGCGGAAGACCACCACCTACAACTGCGACACCCTCGGCGATGAAACCGCCACCGATTACATCCCGCTATCCATGTATGACCCGCGGGAAGGCGAACAGCAGGACGTCAGCCAGTCGGGCCTGGCGCTCAATGGCGTGATGGGCATCGTGCAGCTCAACGTCGGCAATCTCCAGAAATGGTTCGCCGGCCAAATTGCCAGCGATACCGTCTTCGGCGACAGCGGCGTCAACGCCCTGAACAACGGCGGCTATATCGTCTACTTCTCCGATCGCCGCGGCCTGCGCCTGGCCGGCAGCAGCGGCGTCGGCCAGAACCAGGAATGCGCCACCGTCAACGGCTCGCTGGACTGCGGCTTCTATGGCGACAACGGCAACGTCGCCTCTAACATTGCCAATGGCATTCCCGACACCGCGTATTGCACCGCCGGCTGCACCAATAGCCCCGGCGATGAGGCGCCGAGCGAGGAACTCTTCGACTACACCGCGCCAGGCCAGACCACTCCGCAGAACTGGGGCGCCTGGCTAAACGCCAGCACCCAGAACCTGACGCCCTGGACCCGCGTCACCGCCCAGCAGGCCGAGGACAATCCGCCCATTTTCTTCCGCCGCGCCCTGCGGCTGGCGGACGGCCAGTTGGGCAGCCTTCCGCCGCTGGCGACGGCGGATTGCGGTTCGGCCACGGCCGGCGGTTTCACTGTCGCCAGCGAAAATCCCGTCTACGTTTGGGGCAACTACAACGCCCTCTACAGTGACGTCAATTTCGGCACCACGCCCGCCACCTTCAACGACGCCGGCGGCGCCTGCCACGTGCCCGCGGCGATTCTCGCCGATGCGGTCACCGTGCTTTCCAGCAACTGGACCGATGGGGAAAGCTTCAACTCCCCCGACAGCCCCGGCGGCCGCCCCGCCGCCAGCACCGCCTATCGCATGGCGGTCTTGGGCGGCACCAACGCCAGCTTCCTGCGCACCAACAGCGGCACCGCGCACGACTTCGGCACCGACGGCGGCGTGCACAACTTCCTGCGCTTTTTGGAGAACTGGAGCGGACAGACGCTGGCCTATGACGGTTCCATGGTGGAGATGTTCCATTCCGTGCAAGCCACCGGCGTCTACAAATGCTGCACCGTGGTCTACGGCGCTCCCAACCGCGCCTTCCAGTTCGACACCGACTTCAACAGCATCACCACGCTGCCGCCCGGCACGCCCCGCTTCACCGACGTCAACGCCCTCTCGTTCCAGCAGGACCTCCTGCCCAACGAGTAGCCGCCAGTCGCGCCCGCCGCGGCGCGTGGAAAAGGCTTCAGCCTGTGTGGCGGCCGGCTTCAGCCGGCCGCGCCGAGCATGCAGCCCGCAACCTGCACCAGGAATGTACGCAATCTGGGCGCGCGGACGGCTCGTCCGCACTCAGTGCATGCGGGCCGGCGGCCCGCGCCCCCCGGGCCAGCGGCCCGCGCCCCCAGGGCCAGCGGCGCAGCGGAGATCGCGGCGCGGTCGCCCAAATCCTAATGGGTTTTGGGCCCGTCTTTTGGGAGCGGGTCATCACCAGCATGAAAATCCACGAGCGTGACCGAGTAGCGACCGTACGCTCCGGCGTGACGGTATCGCTCGTCGGTAATCCCAACCCCTGGCTTATACCAGACCCGCACCGGCCCCTGGACGTATTTCCAATGGATGCGGAAGGCCGACGCGGCCCAGGGCGAGAAACGCGGCGGTCCAAGAGAGGCGGGGCCGAGTCCCTCGACCCAAGTCCGGAAATAGCGGCGCTGCCCACCCCAACTCTGCCCAACACGGAGCGGAGCGCAGGCGAGCGCGCGCATATCGCCACGTTGGAACGCCCGCCTGATCCTGCCTCGAAGGCCGGCGCGCGACGTCAGCCAGCTCGGCTGCACGGCGAACAGGCAATGGGAACGTATCAGCCAGTCACCGTAGTTCCACAGCCCACCGAACGCGGTTCCGCCCGAGCGTAGGACCCGCTGTACCACCAATACGCCCCCGGCGGTCGCCCGGGCCGCGGTGATGACTTGGGTTGTGGTCCACCTGAGGTGCCGCGGGGTGCCGGCGCCGTAATAATCGTGAACGTAAACCCACCGCGTGCCGGGCGCCAGGGGAAAGCGCAGCCGGCCCACTTCCATTGCGGCCGACGCGAATCGGTTCATCGCCTCGGGCCCGGCGCCGCGGGCGGCGCCGCGCGAGCCCCACCTCGGCCCGGCGGCGAGCAGCGCGAACACGATCAGCGCCAGCGCGGAGAGAGAAAGGCCCGCCGATGCGCGGCAACCCGGAAGCGCGCGCCCGCCGTGAATAGACATCGGTCCACCTCAGTGCTTGCGGGCCGGCGGCGCGGCGGCCGCCGGAGGCCGCGGCGGGGCGCTGGACCAGAAGACCCAATGGACCTCCGGCACGTCGTCCCCTTTCACCACCAGCTTCGGCGCTGAAAGCTTTTCCCCTTCGATCCGCGCCCGAAAAATCTCGTCGTTCACGCGGTACAGCACCAGACCATCCCGCCGCACGTCCAAAATCTCACTGTCCGCCTGGTGCGTGCTGATCGCGACATGGCGTCCGTCCGCGAGGTTGTCGAGCGTCAGCACGCCTGGGACCCAAGCGTCCCTCGCCCTCCAGAACGCGAACGCGCTCTGGACGTTGGGCAGCAGCCGGTTTCCCCAGTCCCGCTGCGACCGAAGCCCCGGGTAAAACTCGTTAGCCCGGTCTCCGGGCCGCCAAGACTCAACGATCGTCGCCATCCAGGCACCGAAGATCCTGCGCGCGTAGGGGACCGTCGCCGCCGAGCGAAAAACGCGCCAGGTCTGCCGCCGGCGGTCGAGGAGGTACAGCGCGGCAGGGGGCGGCGGTGCGATCGCGAGAAAACGGCGGGTGTCGAACACGATGCAAAGGCAGCCGCGCCTCCGAGGGACCGGCGCGGACGGCACCCTTGGCGCCAGCGCCAGGCCGGCGGCCGCGGGCTGCCCGCGGAAGGGCGGCCGGCCGGGCGGCGAAAGCTGGACGACCAGCCGACCGCTCCGGACGACCGCCGTGGGCACCGTTTCAGGGCCGACGGCCCCACCCGGCTGGCCGTAGAAACGGAACCGGCGGTACAGGGCCCAGCGGTCCTCCCCGAAGCGGCGGCCGCCCGGTGACGCGCGGGCCGGCACGCTTGCCAGGGAGACGGACAGCTCTCGCCGCCCCGTCCTAGAGATCAGCGGCAGCAATGCATAGGCTTGGCCCGCCGCGACAGCGACCCCCGCGCCCGTCTCGTCAACCGCCGCCCCGCCCGGGTTGAACCGGACGACGTCGCGCCGACGGGGGTGCGCCTCGCTGATGACGCTCACGGTGGTGGAGGTGATGTGGGGGAAGACCACGAATAGCGTCCCCGGCGCTACGTAAACAGAGAAGAGCCCCTCGCCCGGGCCTGCGATCCGGCGCACGGTGCGCAGCCGCATGCTCCGTCCTACCGTTTAAAGCGTCACCGGAAAACTTGCCGGGCTGTTCAGCGTTGGCGTTCCGGCGAGCAGGTACAGATATCGCCCGGTCGGATCCGGAACGCCGCCGGGGGCGGTCCGTCGCGCCAGCGGTCCCCGAGCTGCGAACGCCGTGAGGATCGCGCAGGCGCCGACAACGCGCAGGCCGGTCCGCGACCCCGCACCGGACATACTCCTGCCTCCCTAACGCCGCGCGGTCCGAGCGCCGGCGTACGGAGATAACTTGTATCCCTATCCCGCTGCCCTGTCAACCCTACGGAACTGAATTCTGTTGGTTAGTCCCGGCCTCCGCCCATTGCCCCCGGTCCGCCAGGCGCCGTTTTCGGACCTTGCCATACATCCCCGCTCACCCGACAGTCATCTCAAATTGTCGTGGGCCGTCTCTGGCCAACCATCGTCGCCAGCCGTTGCCGCCCGCGCCCCTAGGATCGGCGGCACGGCGGAGATCGCGGCGCCGCCGCGTGGCAGCCGGGTGGAGAACGGCTGCTTCCTGCGCCGCAGCGCGTTATCGCCCCGGCCGAACCGGGATAGCATGACCCTATGCGCGTGCGCGTGCTCCTGTTCGGGCCGCTGGCGGCGCGGCTGAATCGCCGCGAGGAAGTGCTGGAGCTGGACGCTCCGGCCACCGCCGCCGATGTCTACCGCCATTACGCCGGCGCCGACGCCGTCCTCGGCGCCCTTGGCCGCGACGTGCTGTTGGCGGTGAACGCCGAATTCGCCGCGCCCGATACGCCGCTCGCCGAGCGAGACGAAGTGGCGCTGCTGCCGCCGATGAGCGGCGGATCGTCCGGGGCATCGCCGGAAGAACCGTCCACCGCATCTTCGGCGGGCGCAGGCGCGGGCGCGGCGCCGGGCGGCGGGCCTGCCGGGGCGCTCCTCGGTGCCGCCGGCGTTGCATCATCCAGCGGCGCCGGAAGCGTTGCGGCTGCGGCCGCATCTCCCGGCCCAGACCGCGGCGGCGTGGAATTGGTTCGCGGGCCGATCGTTCTGGACCGCCTGCGCCAGATGGTCGCGGCGCCGGGCCATGGCGGCGTGGTGGTCTTTGAAGGCGTGACCCGCGCCGACGTGTTGGACGGCCAGCCGGTGTTGTATTTGGAATATGAAGCCTACGAGGAGATGGCGCTGCGCCGCATGCGGGAATTGGCGGCCGAGGCGCGGCAGCGGTTCGCCATCGGCGCCGTGGCCATGGCCCATCGGCTGGGCCGCGTGGTGGTGGGGGAAACCAGCGTAGCGATCGCCGTCGGCGCGCCGCACCGGGGTCCGGCGTTTGCCGCCTGCGCCTGGGCCATCACTGAGCTGAAGCGCAGCGTCCCGATTTGGAAGCGCGAGCACACGGCCGAGGGCCACCGTTGGGCGGAGGGAACGCCGTTCGCCGGCGAGCCCGCCGGACAATCATAGGCGCGGGCCCCGCGCGGCTGCGCCGCGCGTCCCGCTTGTGAGAATCGGCGCCGGCCCCCGCCCCGCCTATGGCGGGGCATCCCGCTTATGCGAATCGGCGCGGGCCGCTGGGCGGGTACGCCGCGCATCCCCGCGAGGCAAATTGGTGCGGGCCCCGACGGCTACGCGGCGCTGGGGCCGGGAGCGTGTGGGCGAGTGCGCCCGTACGGCCGGCGGGGACGCCGACGACTCAGGACGCTGGCTATTCAGGACGCCGGCGATTCATCTAGCCGGCTTCGTCCCGCCAGGCCGCGAAGGCCGCCAGCGCCCGTTCGCATTGCGCTTGGCGCCGCGCGGCGCGGTCACGAATGGCGGCATCGGCGGCGTCATGCGGCAAAAGGTCGAAGGTCATGTTCGCCGGGACGTAGGCGGCCGATGCGCCCTCCGCGCGCGGCGCCA
>JAKAUF010000274.1 GCA_021827785.1 Acidobacteriota bacterium
GGGAGGGCGACGGTACGCAGGGCGGGAGCCCTACCCCACGCGCCGGCGCCAATGCTTTCGCCGTGCGGAATCGCTCCGCCGCGCCCGGTGTGGGGTATGCCTCCGGCTTGCGTCGGGTCGCGCTCCGCGCGGCCCGGGGGGTTCCGCCACCACGAAGGTGGTGAGGTAGCCGTCCCGGCTGGCAATTCCCGCCGCCCGGGAGGGCGACGGTACGCAGGGCGGGAGCCCTACCCCACGCGCCGGCGCCAATGCTTTCGCCGTGCGGAGTCTCTCCGCCGCGCCCGGTGTGGGGTATGCCTCCGGCTTGCGTCGGGTCGCGCTCCGCGCGGCCCGGGCCGGGGCGTGGAATCGGCGCTTGCCTAGTCGTCCACCTCAGCCCGCGGTCGCCCGCCACCCCGGCCGCGCGCCGCTTGTCCCCCAGCCGCCGCCGGTGCCGGCGTGCCGCGGGCGCTTCACCAGGATCTAGGAGCGGGGCGAGAAGCAAGCAGAGCGAGGCGGGACGGGGCGAGGGCGACGCAATGTACCCCAATGTACACGAGGAGCCCGAGCCATGGCCCAACGACGCTATGCGCCGCTTATCGCCCCGCCCGTGCTACGCGAGGCCGGCCTTGCTCAGCGGCAACTCCCGCACCCGCTTGCCGGTGGCGGCGAAGAGGGCATTGCAAATCGCCGGCGCGATCGGCGGCACGCCGGGCTCGCCCACGCCCGCCGGCGGTGCGTCGCTGGGGACAATGTGCACGCGCACGTCCAGCGGCGCCTCGTGGATGCGGCAGACGCGATAGGTGTCCCAATTGCCCTGTTCGATGGCGCCATTTTTGGCGCTGATTTCGCCATAGAACGCCAGGCTGGCTCCGAACACCGCCGCGCCCTCGAACTGCGCCCGCACGCCCAGCGGATTCACCACCAGCCCCGCGTCCACCGCCGTGTCCACCTGCCGGATGCGGACCTTGCCGTTCTCCATCCCCACCCGCACCACGCTGGCGACATAGCTCAAGAAGCTGCGGTGCGCGGCGATGCCCATGCCCTCGCCGGCGGGCAGGGACCGTCCCCAGCCCGCCTTGGCGGCGGCGATCTCCGTCACCCGCCGCAGCCGGCCGACGTCGAAAGCATAGGGCGGCTGGTCCACGCCCCGCGCCGACTTCGGCAGCAGCTTGGCGTCCAGCACCCGCGGCTTGCCCATCAGCGCCAGCAAATAATCCTTGGGGTCCTTGTCCGCCGCATGCGCCAGCTCCGCGGCGAACGACTGCACCGCGAAGGCGTGATAAATGTTGGCCACCGACCGCAGCCAGCCGATGCGCACATGCGCCTGCGCCGGACCGTTTTCCACCCGGATGTTGGGAATGTCGAAGGGCAGGTCGCTGAAGCCCATCGCTAGTTCCCCCGCGCCGTACTCAGTCTTTTCGTTGAACGTCGAGCCGATCGGCGGGAACACCGAGCGCGCCAGCCAGCCGGTCGGCATGCCCTGGGCGTCCAGCGCCGCCCGCATGTACATCGCCGCGGAGCTGTGGTAGTAGTCGCAGCGGAGGTCGTCCTCGCGCGACCACACCACCTTCACCGGCCGCCGCATGCGCCGCGCCAGCAGCGCCGCCTCGACGATGAAATCCGCCATGGATTTGCGCCCGAACGCCCCGCCCAGCAGCGTCACGTGAATGATCACGTCTTCCTTGCGCACGCCCAGCGCCTTGGCCACCGCCGCCTGCGCGCCCTGCGGATCCTGCGTCGGCGCCCAGATCTCGACCTGGCGGCCGTGCACCTCGGCCGTCGCCGCCGGCGGCTCCATCGGCGCATGCGCCAGCAGCGGCGTGGCGTACTCCGCCTCCAGCGTCTTGGCCGCCTGCGCGAAGGCGCCCGCCACGTTGCCGTTGTTGCGCACCTCCTGGCCCGGCATCCGCGCCGTCATCGCCATCTGCTTGCGGTAGGCCGCTGAATCGTACTCCGCGTTCGGCCCGTTGTCCCATTCGATTCGCAGCTTGTCGCGTCCCTGGAACGCCGCCCAGGTGTTGTCCGCCACCACCGCCACGCCGCCCAGCGGCTGGAACGCCGCCGGAAAGTGGAACGTGGGCAGCTGCACCACCGCCCGCACCCCCGCCACGCTCCGCGCCGCGCCGTCGTGATGCGACCGCACCCGCCCGCCCACCACCGGCGGATGGGCGATCGCCGCGTACAGCATGTTGGGCCGGCGCACGTCAATGCCGTAGGTGGCATGCCCGGTGCAGATGTGCTCCAAGTCCACCATCGCGCCGTCATGGCCGATGTACCGCCAGTCCTTCCGCGGCTTGAAGTCCCGTGCGCTGACGTGCGGCACGGAAAGCTCCGCCGCCGCCGCCGCCAAATCGCCGTAGGTCAGCATGCGCCCCGAGCCTTTGTGCACCACGCGGTGCAGCCGCGACTCGCATTCGCTTTCCGGCACGCCCCATTGCTTCGCCGCCGCCGCCACCAGCATCATCCGCGCCGCCGCGCCGGCGCCGCGCATCACATCGAAGAAGCTGCGCACGGAATGCGAGCCGTCGGTGTCCTGATTGCCGTAGATCGGGTCGCCGATCGCCTGCTCGACCCGCACCAGCGACCAATCCGCGTTCATCTCGTCCGCTACCACCCGCGGCAGCGCCGTGCGGATGCCGGTGCCCATCTCCGAGCGCGCCGCCACGATGGTCACCATCCCCGCCGAGTCCACGCCCACCCACACGCTGGGGTGAAACGCCAGCCCGGCCACCGGATCGTCCGCCGCATCCAGCTTTTGCGCCCACAGCGCCTCCGGCGCCGCCGTGGCGCCCACCACCAGCGCGCTGGCCGCCAGCGCGCCTTGCAAGAACCGCCGCCGCGTCAGGTGAATTTCCGTCATGGCCGCCCTCCCGTCGCCTGCGCCCGCGCGCCGGCAGTCATGCCGGCCCGCTCAACATCGGCGTCGGAGCCGCCGTGGTCGGCGGAATGGCTTGCGGCATGGTCCGCGGAATGGTTCGCGGCGCCGCGCCTGCCCGCCGTCCGCCCCGCGGCCGGAGCGCCGTACTGCGGCGGCGGAATCTCCCCCGCCCGGTCCTTGCTGCTCCCCGCCGCCGTGCGCACCGCCGCCAAAATGCGCTGGTAGGCGCCGCA
>JAKAUF010000304.1 GCA_021827785.1 Acidobacteriota bacterium
CTTGGCGCTGGGCAGCATGGTGCCGCCGTGCCTGGCCGCGGCGGAGCGGCTGGCGCAGGAAGGATTGTCGCTCACCGTCATCAACGCCCGTTTCGCCAAGCCTTTGGACGAAGAGCTGATCACGGTGCTGGCGGCGGAGAAGCCGTTTCTGGTGACCGCCGAGGAAGGCACGCTGGCGGGCGGCTTCGGCGCGCTGGTCGGCGCCTTGCTGCACGACCGTCGGATTCCAGTCAGCATTTTGCGCATCGGCGTGCCGGACCGGATTATTCCCCACGGCAGCCCGCAGTTGCTGCATGCCAAATACGGCCTGGACGCCGACGGAGTGGCGGAGAAGATCCGGGCTTTTGCCCAGCAGCCCGGCTCTGAGTTGGCCGGTGCACGCCGGACCACCCATAAAACCGGGCTGCGCGGCGCGGTCTAGCCCGGACCGCGGCCGACTCTCGCCACTTCCCTTCGCGGGGGTCGCGCGTCTGCACCCGGGGCCCGCGCCCATCAGTGTTCAGTTGCGTGCAACCCGCCTGCGGCCGGTGGCGTAGTCTTGGGTAACGGGCTGGAGCCGGTGGACCGGCGAGGAGGGCCTATGGGCCGCGAGAAGCGCGTGGGACGGTGGATCGGGGTGGCATTGGCGGCCCTGGTATGCGTTGCTGGGGCATGGGGACAAACTCCCGGGGTGGCGCGGATCAGCTTGGTGCAGGGCCAGGCCAGCCTGCTGCGATCCGGGGCGTCGGCCTGGGATCAGGCGCTGCTGAACACGCCCTTGGTCGCCGGCGATGAGGTCTATGTGGCGCCGGAGGGGCGCATGGAGATTGAGTTCGACTATGCCCATCGCGCCTGGCTGGCGGGCGGCTCGGACCTGGTGATCGCCGCGTTTGCCGGCCAGAACCTGCAACTCCAGCTCAAAAGCGGAACGATGAGTTTCGCCATCTTGCCGGGCGGCGATTTGCAGGCGGAGATTGATCTGCCCAATTCCGGCGTGCGGCCGCTCGGCTCCGGGCAATGGCGTATGGACGTGGTGGATGCTGCGCACGCCAGCGTCACCGTAAATGACGGGTCGGCGCAGTTGTTTACGCCGCAGGGTTCGGTCGAGGCGTCGGCCGGCCAGCAGGTGGAAATCGCCGGCACGCAAGACAATGCGCAATACCGCACCGTATCGGCGCCGGCACAGGATGCCTGGGACGAATGGGTGGTGCAGCGGGAACAGCGGGTAGAACAAGCGGCGGACTACCGCGACCATAACGTCAGTACCGGCATCGCCGGCGCGGAAGATCTGGACGAATATGGCCACTGGGAGTATGTGGCCGGTTATGGGCAATGCTGGACGCCGTGGAGCGTTGGCTTCCGGCCGTACTTCAACGGCCAGTGGGTCTGGACGCCGTATTTTGGCTGGAGTTGGGTGTCCTATGAGCCCTGGGGCTGGGCGCCGTTTCACTATGGGCGTTGGTTCTGGCGGGCGGGCCTGGGCTGGGCTTGGTGGCCGGGCGGCTTTGCCGTGCGGCCGATGTGGGCGCCGGCCTATGTTTCTTTCTTTGTTGGTGGGCCGGGCTGGGGCGTAGGCTTTGCCCAACCGGCGATCGGCTGGGTGGCGCTGGCGCCCGGCGAGCGGTATGGGGGCTATAGCCAAGCCCGATGGCTGCGGCCCGGCGCGCCGGTGACGGCCATCTATCGTCCCGGGGCGCACGCGCCGATGGTGCGGCCCGCGGGACTGCTGAACGCGCATGCCCCGAACGGCGTAATCGCGATGCCAGAGGGCCGGTTCGCCGGCGGGGCGGTGAATCGGTTAGGCCGGATCGTGGCGGTCAGCCATATTCGTACCGCCGCGGCCGTGCATGGCACGGCGCCGGTGGCGCCGGCGGCCGGCCGGATCGGGTTTGCGCGGGCGGCGGTGGCGGCGCCAAGGGCCGTCACGGCGCGGAGCGTGTTTCGCCGCGGGCCCGCGGTAGCGTCGCCGCCTCGGGTGAACATGAATGAGGTAGGTCGCCAGATCCAGGCCACGCGCGCCCGGGTGGGATTGCGGCCCATGCCGGCGCCGCCCCGGTCGGGTGCAACGCCGGCGCAGCGCTCGCCCGCGGCGGGATGGCGGGAATTCGGGGGACGGCCAGCGCAACCCGCACCTTCCCGGCAAACCGCGCCTGCCGCACCAAACCGGCGCTCGCCGGGATCGGCACCGCGATTCCAAAACCATCCCATGGGCGCGCCCTCAGGGGCCGCGGCGGAGCGGCGTCAAACGCCGCCGCAGTCCGGCGGCGCTTATGGCACGCGGCACGCGGCGCCAGCGAGGCAACCGCAAACCACGCGAGAGCCGCAGCCGCAGCAACGGCAGGCCGCTCCCCAGCCGGCGCCGGCGCGCCAAGCCGCACCGCACCCAGCCGGTCCGCGCAAAACCAGTCACCCTCCGGCGAAGCCAAAAGATGGTCACGGCCCCGGCCACGGTGATGGTCACGCCAGCCGTGGCCATCGCGGGTAGCTACCCCCGCACGCGGATTGCAGGGTAGCCGTCCCGGCTGCCGAAGCACGCCCCGCCGCAGGCAGGGCTGGGGCCCGCGCCCATCAATACGTTCCGCACGGCCCTGGGCGGCTAGTCGCGGCCCAGTTGGAACCGCAGGCCGGCGGTAATCAGGCGGGGTGAGGCCAGGTTGGGCACCGGATCCATCGTCACCGCATAGCGGCGATTGAACAGGTTCTGCACGCTGAGGTAGGGCGAAATGGAGCGCAGCCACCGCGTGTGGTATGGCAGGGAACGACTGACGTAAGCGCCGGTCGTCCAAAAGGACGGCAGCGGAACGGTATTGAGGTCGTTTTCAAACTCCGCCCCGCCAAATCGCTCCTCGGCGGAGAAATCCCATCCGCGCCATAGGTCCACGGCGCGCAAAGTCGCGTCGTTTGCCGGCAACTCCGGAGGCCGCCGGCCGATCAAGCCGGCGCTGGCGGCGGCGATGACTCGGGAGTGAAGATGAGCATACGAAGCCCAAAGCCATAGGTTGGAGCGCAGGCGATAGCGCGCGTCCAACTCTTCGCCGCGGGAGCGCAGGCGGCCAAGGTTTTGGCGCTGCTCGGTGACTAATTGTGGCGTGGTGCTCAGCGTGACG
>JAKAUF010000440.1 GCA_021827785.1 Acidobacteriota bacterium
AGAGATGATAGGTGTTGGCCAGGATGATCTCCGCCCCCAGCGCCTCCAGCGCCTCCGGCCCGATCGCCTTCACCGTCGCCCGCGTCCCCACCGGCATGAACGCCGGCGTCTCGATGACCCCATGCGGCGTGTCCAACCGCCCGCGCCGCGCCTGGCTGTGCGCATCGCGCGCCAGCACCTCGAACCGGAATCCCGCCATCACCCTGCGAGAATACCAAGCCGCCGCGCGACCGCGCCCCGCACCCGCCGGCCAGCGCCAGGCCGTGCGCGCTCCGCTCGCGGGAGCGCCCCGCCTTTTGCACGGGGGCCGAAGCAGGCGTGGAAACACCGCGAAAACCCGCAGAGCGGCCTGCCCCCGGCGGACCAAAGAACGCGCTGCGGTCCCCGCCGACGCGTAGGCGGGGCAACGCCCCGCGCCTAGCAACGGCCGGGCCGGGTCTGTGGGGTCCCCGGCCCAACCAGACGCGCAGGCGGGGCGCCCCGCCGCAGGCGGGGCCGGGGCCCGGGCCCGTCAATAGGCGGAAATGCTCGGTTTCGGGACCGGGAGCCAGGGAGCGCACGCGGCTAGCGACCCCGCCGTCTCCGCCGACAACGGCGACGTCCGGCGCGCCTGCAAAGCATTCGGCCAGCGGGTCGCAAAAGGGGTGCCTCCCGCGGCTGGACCTACCGGAATATTCTCGACCCCGTCCAGCAGGTTCGCGAGGATGGGGGCACTCACCCAACCGTAAACAAAGCGGTCGGAAATGCCGCCACCGAGTTGGTTGATCCGTCGGGTGGTAGATTGCTGGTGACCGACAGCCGGGCGGGCGACGCGCTTCAGATCTCGCGTGCCGGAATGAGACCGAACTACCTGGCGAGATGAGCGATATAGAGACCATCCCGGGGATACGCACCTTGGTCACGCGATGGCTCGGGGATGAGCCTGCGTTCCGCTACGTCGACTCCCTTGCTGCGCTCAGCCGCTGCACCGCGCATGGCATTGCGGTTCTCGGCGTCGAGGTGCTGCGCAAAGAGGGCGACCAGTACCAGGTGCTGGGTTTCTCCACGTACGATTCGGGTGAAACCGGCCGCTGGATCGAATCCGCGTTGCGCGAAAACGACTGGCGCTCCTATGTGCAGAGGAACAACATTTCTGCGGAGAAATACATTCAGTCCGAGGGACGTCACGAGGACGTTCTATACCTTTTCACAGCGGCATCCCGGCGCGAAATCCCGCCCGCGGGCGAAAGGCTACGAGCTGAAACGGCTAGTGAGCGCCAGGAGAGGGCAGCCCCGACCGATCAATACCCGTCCGCGCACGCATCCAGGGGCACGCTGTCGGTATGCTTTTCCGGCACTCCGCCCACGGAAATTGCAGAGGTCAAATGCATGCTGGACATGGACGATTTCGGAGAGGTTGGGGGCATTGAGGTACTTGACTGGCACAAACAACTACCCCGGGGCGCGGTTCTTGACACAGCGCGCGGCTGCGGCCCGGTTCGCTGGGCGTACGATGACGAGATCGATGCGATCTATATCCATGTATCGAAGGCCCGCGCCCAGGTTCAAAGGTCCGCCCGGGCCACGGTTGCGCTTGATCACAGCCGGCGCGTGGTGCGCCTGGAAGTGTCCGTCCCGCCCCTGGGCCGAGTAGGAACCCATTAGCACCATCGGGCGGGCCGGGGGCCCAGCGAACCGAGTGATCATTTCTTTTCGCGCCGGACCTCCGAGGGGCGATTAACCTTATGGCTCGAATCAGGGACTCCAGCGACCAGGTCGCCTTCTTCTTTTGCGCCGGAGACGGCCCCGACCGGGACCGATGGCACTCTTCCGTGGCGGGGCTGGAATATTACGATGCCCGCCTGAACCAGTTCCGCCCAGCGCTGGTTGCCCGTTTTGGGATGTTCGAGGCGGACCTGCACAGCCTTGCTGCCGGCTGCCGCCGCGCACTTGAGGCGATGGAGCCGCGGCTGGAGTTCACCCAAGTTGCCGACCCGGTGCTGACATTACGCGTGAACGGCGGCTCGATGCGCCTCCCGACTCCCGGCATTTTCGAGGCGACCATTGACCTGCGGGCAGCGTTCCCACCGGAGCGCGCTACGCCGTGCGGCCGACGCCGTGGCCTCAGTGACGATCAGGGCGGGCGCCGCGCGAGTTCGGGAGTTCCTCACCGCGATCTGCGATGAAATCGCGTCCGTTTCGCCCGGCGGTCGGCCGGCGCTCCCCGGTGCGCCCGGGGAGGGACGGTGAACGGGCTGGCGCAATGCGCGTACCCTGCGGCAAAGATGGCGCAGCCATGCCGAAATTGCGGCGGCGTTGGCGCAGCCGTGCCGCATCGTCGTCCCCGAGGGTATGCCGCTCCCGCTGCTGAGCTGGCAGGCGCCCTGGCCTACGGGGCGATCACGGCCCGGATGCCGGGGTGGCCGGCGCGGCGGGCCATGGCTGGGGGCCCAGATCGAATCAGCACCTCGGCCGAAGAACTCACCGCCGCCATGCTCACGGGGGCCTAAACAGGATCGCCGGCGCGCCGCGGCTGCCAACTCCGTAGTATCCTCGGCGTTGTGGCTGGGCCGGGAGTCACAGCCTGCCGCGGCGGCGCGATCCGCCGGTCCAACCGGGGAGAGACATCACCATGTCAGGTGGGTTCAAATTCAAGTCATTGTTCGGCGGAATCATTCTTGCCGGCGTCGCGATGGCCGGCCTCGCCGCCTGTTCCAGCGCGAAAACCGCGGCCACGCCCGCGCCGGCCCATTCCCTCACCGCCAGCACCGCGGGCCCGTCCGGGTATCACCTGCTCAAAACGATTCCCATACCCGGCAACAGCTTCTGGGACTATCTGACCTTCGAGCAGGGCACCAACCGCCTGTTCATCACCCACGGCAATGAGGTCGTCGTGGTCAACGTGGCCACCGATAAAATCATCGGCACCGTCGGCGGGATGACGGCGATTCATGGCGTGGTCTTCGCGCCGGAGTTCAATCGCGGCTTCGTCACCGATGGCGGCGCGGCCAAGCTGCGCATCTTCAATCTCAAAACACTGAAGCTGATCGGCTCCGCGCCGACCGATCCCGACGCCGACGGCGACGTCTACGATCCCTATTCGAA
>JAKAUF010000316.1 GCA_021827785.1 Acidobacteriota bacterium
TGATGAACACGGGGCAGGCGATCCAGCAGGCCATGTCCTCCCGCAGTGGGGCAGACAATCTTGTCTGCCGTGCGTGCTGGCCGTGGGTCCCCGCCGATGGGTCCGCCGGTACACCCTCGCAGGCAGGAATGCCTGCGCCACTGGGGCCGGCAGGGGTGCTTCCCTGGCAAGGGCAAGAATGCCTGCCCCACGGGACCCGGATTGCGGAGTGATGAACACGGGGCAGGCGATCCAGCAGGCCATGTCCTCCCGCAGTGGGGCAGACAATCTTGTCTGCCGTGCGTGCTGGCCGTGGGTCCCCGCCGATGGGTCCGCCGGTACACCCTCGCAGGCAGGGATGCCTGCGCCACTGGGGCCGGCAGGGGTGCTTCCCTGGCAAGGGCAAACATGCCTGTCCCATTTGTGGTCCGCCCGCACAATGGTATCGTGGGTGCGAATGAGCGACGCGCGACTGCGGCGGTACAACCGCTTCTTGCTGCTGGTGGCCGGGCTGGGGGGCCTGCTGTATGGCGTGGATGTGGGCATCATCGCCAGCGCCCTGCCCTACTTGCAGGCCACCTCGGGCCTAAACGCCGAACAGCTGTCGGTGGTGGTGGCGGCGGTGCTGCTGGGCGGCACCATCTCCACGCTGTTCGCCGGCTGGCTGGCGGATTGGATGGGGCGGCGGGGGCTGATGATCGCCAGCGGTGCGATCTTCGTCATCAGCATCCCGATGATCGCCCTGGCCCATGGTTATGGCCCGCTGGTGCTGGGGCGGTTGTGCCAAGGCGTCAGCGCCGGCCTGATTGGCGTGGTGGTGCCGCTGTATTTGGCCGAGTGCCTGCCGGCGGCGACCCGGGGGCGAGGCACGGCGACATTCCAATGGCTGCTGACGCTGGGCATCGTGGCCGCGGCCGGGGCGGGCATGTACTTCAGCCTGCGCGTGGCGGACGTGGCCAAATTGGGGAACCCCAGGCTGCTGTTCGCGTTCAAGGACCAGGCGTGGCGGAGCATTTTCTGGGTCAGCCTGCCGCCGGGTTTGCTGTATCTGTTGGGTGGATTCGGGATCAGCGAATCGCCTCGCTGGCTTTACAAGCAGGGCCGGCGCGAAGCGGCGGAAGCGGCGCTGCGGCGTTCGCGCACGCCGGAAGCGGCGCAAATCGAGATGGCGGAGATCGAGGCCGCCGCGGCGGCCGATGGCGCCCGGCGTGGCCAGCGCGGCGACAGCCTGTTGCAGCGGAAGTACGTGATTCCCTTCCTGCTGACCTGCGTGGTGCTCTCGCTGAACACGGCGACCGGCGTCAACTCGATCATCGGTTACAACACCAACATCCTGATCCAAAGCGGACTGTCTGACGTGCAGGCGCATTGGGGCTACATCCTCTTCACGCTGGTGAACTTTTTGACCACCGCCGTGGGCATGATGCTGGTGGACAAGCGCGGGCGGAAGTTCCTGCTGACCTTGGGGACCGCCGGCGTGGTGCTGTCGCTGGCGTGGACGGGCATTTTGTTCCTGCGCAATGAGCGCCAGACGGTGAGCGTGGTTGCGGCGGTGCGGCAAATGGTGACGCCGCGGCAAGGGCTCCAGTTGCAGTTCACGCCGGCGCTGGAGAAGCAGCTGCTGGCGGGGATGACCCCGGCGCAGGCGCGGTGGTTCGCCGGACGGCCAGCGTCCCTGTCGGTGATCTACGCCTATGGCGGATTCCAGTTCGCCACGCCGGTGCTGCGCAGTGATTCGGCGTCCAAGCCGGTGGTGATCACGCGCAAGGATTCCCTGCCGGCTAACGGCGTGGTGGCGTTTTTCAGCGATCCCTTCAGCAACCTCGGGCAGGCGCGGCAAGCGCCGCTGGTGATTCGGCAGGCCACGCTGACGCCGCTGCCGCCGGAGAGCAACGGTTGGATCGCGGCCCTCAGCTTGTTTTTCTTCATGGCTTGTTTCGCCATTGGTCCCGGCTGCGTGGTGTGGGTGGTGCTGTCGGAGATGATGCCGACGCGGATCCGATCCCAGGGCATGAGCATCGCGCTGCTGCTGAACGAAGCCGTGTCCACCACGCTGGCGGCGGTCTTTCTGCCCATGGTCGGCGAGTACGGCTACTCGACGGTGTTTTTCATGTTCGCCGGGTTTACCGTGATCTATTTTCTAGTGGCCTGGCTGTGGCTGCCGGAGACCAAGGGCAAGCGCCTGGAAGAAATCGAGGAGTTCTTTCAGGGCCACAAGCCGGCGGAGGGCGTCAAGAGCCCGGCATAGGGCACGGCCGCGGCAGTCGGAGCGCCGGCATCTCACTGCCCTCCGGGGATCGCCGCTATTGCGGAGCGCCGGCGTCTTGCCGGCCACTCGAGAAACCTTTCTTCGCGCGTGACCACGCGGGCTGCGCCGCCTGCGGCGGCGCTGAGGCGGGCTGCGTCGCGTGCGGCGGCGCTAAGGTGGGCTGCGCCGCGTGCGGCGTTTTCCGCGGTGCGGCTCAGGGGACGAGGCGAGCGACGACGGCTTCGTACGGCGGCAACTCAACGCGGCCTAGGCGCAGCCGCGCAGGCTCGGCGCGCAAGCTGTCGGCGAGGACCACGGCGTCCTTGGCGCCGAGATGATAGTTTTCCACCTGGCGGCGGCTGGACATGTTGATCGCCACCAGCACGGTCTCCCCGCGCCAGCGGCGGAGGTAGGAAAGGACCGCCGGATCGCGGCGGTGGATGGAGATCCAAGCGCCGCGGCGCAGGGCGGGGTCCTGCCGCTTCAGGGCGATCAGCCGCCGGTAGTAGCGCAGCAGGGAATGGGGGTCGATGCGCTCCGTGGCGACATTGAAGCGCTTATAGCTGAGCGGAATCGGCAGCCACGGCTTGGCTGGGGTTCCCGGCGGACTGAAGCCGGCGTCCGGGCCCGGGGTCCATTGCATCGGCGTGCGTTCGCCGTCCCGGCCCTTGAAGACCGGCCAAAACCGCTTGCCCATTGGATCCACCACGTCGCTGCGCTTCTTGGGCGGGGTCGTGGTCATGCCGATGGCCTGGCCGTAGTAGAGGATCACGGCGCCGCGCAGGGTGAAGAGCAGGGTAGGCAGCAGGCGCGCGATTTTGGCGTTTTCCGGCGAGGCGTTATCGCG
>JAKAUF010000035.1 GCA_021827785.1 Acidobacteriota bacterium
CCAGGAGCACATTCGGTTGTCGCCCATGACGAAATAATGCTCGGGCGGCACCACCACCTGTCCGTTCTGAATGTACTGGTCCTGGGTGTTGGCCCAGCGCTGCGTCGTTTCCTCCAGCGGGCCGCCGTTGGGCCAGTCGTCCCGTGCCGGGTCGAACACGGCTGCGTTGCAATCCACCGGCCGATGCATGACGTACGGCTCCCGCAGCGGCTTGCCATTGCGGTATACCACGCCGTTCACTAGCTTGATCCGGTCGCCGGGCAGTCCGATCACCCGCTTCACCAGGTGCATCCCCTTTTCCGACGTCACCGGCGTCATAAAGACGATGATGTCCCCGTGGTGAATGGGCCGGTAGGGCAGCAAGCCCCCCAGATATTTGGACCGGGGCGCGAATCGGATCCGATCCACCAGCAAGTGGTCGCCGATCAGCAGCGTCTTCTCCATCGAGCTGGAAGGGATTTCAAACGCCTGCACGTTGAAGGTGATGATGAACAGCGCCGCAACCAGCGTCGGCGCCCACACGCGGATAAAGTTCTCCGATAAAGGCTTGGATTTTTTCGCCGCCGGCGGTTGCTTGCCCGCCTCGCGGCGCGGATTGGCTCTTGAGGATGAAGGCACGGACGCTCCGCCTTTCATTTTAACGTGCTGCGCCCATCCGCGGCTCCCGCCGCTCCGCCGGGTTCCGGCCAAGGCGGCCGAACCTGGGCCGTATCGTGCCGCGCGCGCTGGGCGAGGTCCGCCATCGGCCCCGGCATGCCGCCTGGGCGGCGGGACGGCCTGGCCCCAAGCCGTTCATCGCCCCGGTCATCCCCTCCGCCTAATAGGCGATCGCCCCCAGGTGCACCAGGGCCGCCCGCGCCGCCTCTTGCTCGGCGGCCTTCTTGCTGCGTCCCTGCGCCCGGCCCGTGTATACGCCCGCCAACCGCAACTCCACCTGAAAGGTCTTGCCATGCTCCGGACCGCTGGAGCCTACCACGCGGTACGCGGGTGGCGGGCAATGGTGTGCATGGGCCCACTCCTGGAGCGCGGATTTGTAGGCGAATTCATGCAGTTGTCCGGGGGACAGCTCCGCTAGCGTGGCGCCCAATACGCGCCGGTCCACGAAGCGGGCTGCCGCGGCATACCCCCGATCCACGTGGATGGCGCCGATGACCGCCTCCATGGCGTTGGCCAGCAGCCGTTCCCGATTCCGGCCGCCCAGCCGCTCTTCTCCGGGGCTCAGCCGCAGGTGTTCACCCAGCCGCAGCACTCGTGCCACCTGCGCCAGGTGCCGCGCGCTGACCAGCCAGGAGCGCAGCCGGCTGAGTTCTCCCTCCGGGCTCTCCGGAAATGCCTGCAGCAGGCGCTCGCTCACCCGCAGTCCCAGCACGGCATCGCCCAAAAACTCCAGCCGCTCATAATCCGGCTCCTCGGCCGCGGTGGCGCTGCCTGCCGCCTTCCAGGACCGGTGGGTCAGCGCTTGCCGCAGCAGGGCGGGGTCGTGGAACGTGCCGGCCGCCGCCAGCGCGCCGTCCGCGCGCGTCCGCGTGGCGGGTTTCTTCTCCTGCTTGCGTGCCGCCATCGTTGCCGAACCGTCCACACCGCCGTCCGCCCCGCGTCTCCTCGCGTTGCCGGCTTCGCGGGTCAAACCCCTCCGGCCGCCGCCGTGGGACGCGCCGGCCCGCGGTTCCAGGGCGCCGCGGCGGATGGGCCTGGTCCTATCCCTGCGGCGTCCCCTTCGTCCCGGCTTCCAAATGGTGAATGCGTTGCACCTGCGCTTTGCCTAGCGTTTGCAGCTCCGGAATGTTGGCGCCGAGCGTCAGCGCCTGGTGCATGGAAGCCAGCGCCGCGGGGTACTGCTTCAAGGCGATTTGCGCCAGCCCCATCCGATAGTAGTCCGCCGGTTTGCTTTGCGCGTTGTCATTGGCCACGGCCTGCTGCAATTGTTGGATCGCCGCGGCATAATGCCCGCGGTCAATCGCGATCACCCCCAGGGAACTGTGCGCCGACCCGCGAATCTCCTTCTGGATCTGCGCGACCGCCTGCGGCGATAGTTGGTGTCCGTTATACACCGTCGGGAAATGCCGGGCGATCGCCAGCGCCCGTTGGTTATAGCCGGCCGCCACGGAAAGTTGCTGGTCGCGGTTGAGGTCCGTCGCATGCACCTGCTGCGGGATCACGCTCCCCAGCGTCAACAGCGGCACCAGCGAATTCGGGTTGACGCGTAGCGCGCCATCTCCGAAGGCCAGCATGTCCGGATAGTCCCGCCGGGCTTGCGCGAACCGCATCGCCAGCGTGTACGCGCTCTCTCGATACACGGACGTCGGATATTTGTCGCAATACCCCTGCACCGCCTGCTTCACCTGCTGCGGCGTCGCCGTCGGTTGCTGCATCAGATATTGCAGCTTTTGCAGGTCAGCCAGCGCGGGCGGCGGCGGCGGAGGCTGCTTCGCCAGATGCGGCCGCGCCATCGGCGCCGACGAGCCGCCCGCGGCGCCCTTGGTCGCCGCGGTTCCATTCGCGCCCGCCTGCTGCGCGGCGCCCGTGCTCCCGGCCGCCGCGGTATTTTGCGCCCTCGCCCACGCCGAAAAGCCGACGAACGCCAGCACGAAACACCAGAAAATGCGAGAACGAAACGTCATGGATGGGTCCCTGTTCCGCCGGAATTGGGCCGTGGCGGCCCGGCGGTGAATGGTTGGTTGATGCCCGCGCGCGCCAACGCCCGCGCCTCGCGGGTGGAGGCGGTGGCCAGCGCGGCGCGGTAGTGCCGCAGCGCTCGCCGGCGGTGATGCTCTAAATCCAACAAGCGTCCTAGGTAAATATTGCTCCAGGTGCGGACGTGCAGCGCCGATGGCGCCGCCAGCGCCAAGGCGCGCTCAAAATTGGCCTGTGCCGACGCCGGCTCACCCTGCTGCGCCGCCACCTCGCCCAGCAGAAAATCCGCCGTGGCGTGATCCCCATGGTCCTGTAGGAGCGCGTGTTGCGCCAGCGCCTTGGCCCCCGCCAAATCGCCCGCGCCCAGCGCCCGTTCACCGGCCTGGAGCAAGCTAACCCGAGGCCGCGCTTGCAGCGGCTCGGGCAGGCCCAGCGGACGCGGGGAAAAGGCCATTTTGCGCCCTCGGCTCGCCCACGCGCTCACCCGCAAGGAATACGCCGCCTCGGGGTAAAACTGCGGGAAGCTCACCACCGATTTCGCATAGGCGTCCAGTTTGCGGCTGAAGAATTGCGTCAGGATCAGGCCGTTGGCCATGTCCCGTTGAATCAACGCCCGTCGCTGTTCCTGCCGCTGCGCCGCGGTGCCAGTGAAAGGTATGAACCGCGCCTCCACCGCCCGCACCAGGCATTCGGTGAAGAATAGCCGGATGTTGTGTTTGAACTCCGGATTCAAGGCGGGCGCCCGTTGCACCACCCTCAACAGCGGCGCCGTCCGGATGTAGGCGTCGGGAAATTTTTCCACCAGCGGGTCCAGGACGTAATGCAGATAGGTGTGGCGAATGTCCGGCATGTGCGCGTTGACGTTCAGCCCCACCATGATGTAGTAATTGCCCAGGTAATCCCGCGCCTGGGTGTCGCCGGGCGCGGCCAGAAACTGCGGCAGGATGATGTACTGCCGCCCCAAATAGGTTTCCGGCAGCCGGAAGTAATCGTCCACCCGTTGCGTCAGACGCCGCACCGGTTCGGAGTACCGCTGAATCGCGCGCGCGTACACCGGTTTGTACCTCTGCCACTCCTCGGCAAGGCTGGCCTCGCGATAGAACCGCCGTAGCAACGGAACAAACGTCGCCACCCCGGCCGCGTCCGGTGGCAGCTGCTTCACCGGCCGCACGAGGGGAAAATGCGGCGGATCGCCCAACAGCAGCGCCAAGGACACGTACTGCGCCAGGTTCTGGGCTGGGTCCGGCTTCGAATGCACGTGGTAATAGGCCCGCAGGCGCTCGATGATGCGCAGATGTTCGGCTGCCAGCCGCACCCGCAACTCCTTGCGGTAGGGGCTGGCGCCCGCCGCGTGTAAACCACGGTTGTAGCCGGCCATGTTCAACGCCGCCAACATCGCGAACAGGGTCGGGTTTTCGTCCAGCTCGACGTCCGTCCGCACCGTGGTCGGCGGGCCCAGCACTAACTGCGGCGCGGTCGGCTGTTTCGCCTGCCGGGCCTTGGGGGCGGACGACTGCGCGGCCGCCGCCGGGCCAATCAGCATGGTCACGGCTAGCGCGAATGCGAACACGGGCAGCTTGGTGCGGGCGCAAAAAGGCACAGGGGCGGGTCTCAATTCCTCTTGGGCGCGCCTCGCGCGCCATCACGGCAGTCTAGCGTAAAAGCTGGGCCCGGCGAAAGGCGGCCGGTCTCCTCCGCCCCGCCCCCCCGGCGGCGCCCCGCCCGCCTTGATTCCGCCTAGGCCGTGGTATACCCTGGCCTCAACCAGCTTGAACTGATGAAAAAAATCATCGAGTTTAGTCCCGGCATCGAGTCCATTTTCGGCGTTTTGGACGAGAACCTGCGGCTCCTCGAGTCCCGCCTGCGCATCCAAATTACATTGCAATCCGAGGGCATCGGCTTGGCGGGCGACGCCGGCGGCATCGCCCGTGCCGAGGAGATCTTCAGCGATTACGATCGCCTCCGCCGCGAGGGATTTTCCTTTCCCAACGGCGACCTGCATTCGCTGCTGCAATTGGTGCTGGATGATCCGCAGGTGCGCCTTCACGCCCTGGCGGTCAGCGGCCGCCAGCGGTCGTTTGGCAAGAAGATCGTTCAGCCCAAAAGCCTCAATCAGCGCCGTTATCTGGAGGCCATCGCCCGCAATGACATGGTCTTTGGCATCGGACCCGCCGGCACCGGCAAGACCTATCTCGCCGTCGCCATGGGGCTGTCTGCCCTCCTGAACAAGGAAGTCAGCCGCATTATCCTCGCCCGCCCCGCGGTCGAAGCCGGGGAGCGCCTCGGCTTCCTTCCCGGCACCTTGCAGGAGAAAGTGGACCCCTACCTGCGCCCGCTCTACGACGCCCTCTACGACCTGCTGGAAGCCGAAAAGGTGGATCGCCTGCTGGAGCGCAACACCATCGAAATCGCTCCCATTGCCTTCATGCGCGGCCGCACGCTCAGCGAAGCCTTCGTGATCTTGGATGAGGCCCAAAACACCACCCAGGAGCAAATGAAGATGTTCCTCACCCGCCTCGGTTTTGGTTCCAAGGCGGTGATCACGGGTGACATCACGCAAATTGATCTGCCCTCCGGCCGCGCCAGTGGCTTGTTGCAGGCCATGGATGTCCTGGCCCATGTGGAGGGCATCTCCACCGTGTTCTTTGACGAGCGGGACGTGATTCGCCACCATTTGGTCCAGCAGATCATCCGCGCCTACGAGGATTACTCCGAGCACGGCGGTCCCGCCGCTCCCCGCCAATTGCCCCTCCTGGGTCCCGACGCGCCTCCGGACCTGCCTGACGATGCCGCCGCGCCCACCGTCAGCTAGCCCGGTGCGGCGGCGCGGATCCATCCTGCCCGACCCGTCCGGCGCCGCGCCGGCGAGCGCCGCGGTTGCTGCCGCGCATCCCGGCCGGAACAACCGATCCCCGCGGCGCGCAATGGGCCGCCTTTCGCCCGCTCGTCTCCGCTCCTTTTTGCTCCAGGCCCGCCGTCTCGCCGGCGTACGCGGGGAAGTCTCCGTGCGGATCACCAGCGATCATGTTCTCCGCGGCCTCAATCGCCGCTTTCGCGGCGTGGATGCGCCCACCGACGTTTTGTCATTTCCCGCGGCGCCCGAGTTCGCCGCGCGGGCCCGTGTGGCCGGAGACCTGGCCATCTCCCGTGCCGCCGCCGACCGTCAAGCGCGGCAATTCGGCCATTCGCTGGATACCGAACTGCGCATCCTCATCCTGCACGGCCTGCTCCACCTCGCCGGCCACGATCACGAGCGTGACCAGGGGCAAATGCGCCGTCGGGAAGACCGTCTGCGGCGCCGTCTCGGTTTGCCCACCGCGCTCATCGCTCGCAATTCCTAATACTGCGCTGCTGCCCCCAGTGCGTCCGCCGGCGCCGGCGCACCAATAACTCCGCCGCTCGGGGCAGGGAATCGCGCCGGCGACGGCGCCGGCCGCTGCAACGCTTGCCTCAACGCCGCGGTCCGCCTACGCCAGGCCGCGCGTTTTCCGTCATTCCGGCCGCTCAATGCGCCGGTCTCGCCCGCCGTTCCGCGGCAGGCGCCTCCGGCTCGGTTCCTCCCTGGCTGGTTCCCACGACCTCCTCCGGCCGTATCTGCCGCATCTTGCCTGGCGCCAGCCCGCTCAACTCGAGCTTTCCAATCCGGATCCGCGTCAGCTTCAGCACCCGATACCCCACCGCCTCCACCATGCGCCGCACCTGGCGGTTTTTTCCTTCCGCGATCGTGATCTCCAGCCAGCTCAATCGCCCGTTGTCCCGCGCCAACTTCACGTGGGCCGGCCCGGACTGTTCCCCCCGCCCGATGTCCACGCCTTGGCGCAGCCGCGCCATGGCCTCTTCCGTTGCCAAGCCGTTCAGCTTCACCAAATAGGCCTTCTCGACCTTGGAGCCCGGATTGGTGATCCGTTCGGCGAAGACGCTGTCGTTGGTGAGCAGCAGCAACCCCGTCGTGTCCTGGTCCAGGCGCCCCACCGGAAACAGCCACCGCTGGCCCGGCGGCAACAAGTCATACACCGTTCGTCGTCCCTTCGGATCGCCGTGGCTGGTGATGCAATCCGCCGGCTTGTTCATCGCCCAATAGACCCGCCGCGCTACTTTCAGCCGCCGCCCGTCCAGCCGCACCACCGCCTGTCCCGGCGCCACCCAGGCGAGCGGATTGCGCTCCGTCCTCCCGTTCACCGTCACCCTTCCGGCGCGAATCATTCCCGCCGCCTCCCCCCGCGAGGCCACGCCATACCGTGACAGTACGCGGTCTAGGGTCATCTCCGGTTTTTTCCTACGTGCCGCTTTATGCACAGGCTTGGGCTTCGGCATGTCCGCATTGTATCGGCCCAAGCCCGCCAGCCGGGTTAGAGTAGACGGCATCACCTGCCTTGCTATGGCCAAGAGAACATCGCCTGCCTCCCGCGCACCAACCGCTCGTCCTGGCTCCGCCCGGCTCCGCCGCGCCGCTGGCGCTGCGCCGGCCCGGGCCTCGCGCCCGTTTTGGCTGGGCCTGGATGTCGGCACCGGCGGCGCCCGTGCCGTTTTAGTAGACGCGGGCGGCCGCGTCCGTGCTGCCGCCACCGCACCCCACGCCCCAATCTCCATGCCCCACCTCCTCTGGGCCGAGCAGGAGCCGGAGGATTGGTGGCGCGCTGCCCGCCGCGCCATTCATGCCGTGCTGCGCCAAGCCGCCATCGCCCCCACCGCCATTGCTGCGGTCGGCCTGACGGGCCAAATGCACGGCGTCGTGCTGCTGGACGCCGGCGGCGCCGTCCTGGCTCCCGCCATCATCTGGTGCGATGGCCGTGCCCAGGCGGAATGCGATGCCTGGACCCAGCGCCTCGGCGCCGAGCGCATCATCGAATGGACCGGCAATCCCATGCTGGTCGGCTTCTCCGCTCCCAAGCTTGCCTGGACGCGCCGTCACCGCCCGGCCGTCTGGCGCTCCGCCCGTCATTTCTTGCTGCCGAAGGATTTCGTGCGCTTTCGCCTAACCGGCGAATGCGCCACCGACGTGGCTGACGCCAGCGGTACGGGTCTGTTCGATGTCCGCCATCGCCGCTGGTCGCAGGAGATGCTCGCCGCCTTGGACATTTCCCGGCAGTGGCTGCCGGCAGCTTTCGAAGGGCCCGAGATCTGCGCCCGCGTCTCCGCCGCTGGCGCCCGCGCCACTGGCTTGGCCGCCGGCACCCCGGTGGTCGCCGGCGGCGGTGACCAAGCCGCGGGCGCCGTCGGCAACGGCGTGGTCAGCGAAGGTCTCGCCAGCGTCACCGTGGGCACCTCGGGGGTGGTCTTTGCCGCTACCGGCCAAATGCGCCTCGACCCGCAAGGGCGCGTCCATACCTTCTGCCACGCCGTTCCCGGGCAATGGCATGTCATGGCCGTCACCCAATCCGCCGGCCTCAGCCTCCGCTGGCTACGCGACACCCTCGGCGTCCAGCCCGGAGCCGGTGATGCCTATGACCGCCTTTGCCGGGAGGCGGCGCGCTCGGCTCCAGGCGCCGGCGGCCTGCTGTTTTTGCCCTACCTCATGGGTGAACGCACGCCCCATCTCGATCCCTTGGCGCGCGGCGCCTGGATCGGCCTCACCGCTGCCCACCGCCGCCCGGAATTGATTCGTGCCGTCTTGGAAGGTGTCGCCTTCAGCCTGCTCGACGGCTTGCAGATCATCCAATCCATGGGCATTCAGCCCCAGCGCCTCGCGCTTTCCGGCGGCGGCGCCCGTGGCCGAGTCTGGCCAGGCATCCAAGCCGATGTCTTGGCCCTCCCTTGCCTGCGCTGGAACCGCGACGAAGGCGCCGCCCACGGCGCCGCCCTGTTGGCGATGGCCGCCGCTTCGCACGGCCAATCCTCAGCGGCAGCGCTCCAGGAAATCGCCGCTCGCGGCCTCCACGCCGTGGCGCAATGGACCCCGTCTACCGCCGCTCGCCCGGTCTATGCGGCGGCCTACGACGCCTACCGCGAGTGCTATCCTCGCCTTCAGACGTTGTTTCCCCGCCTCTCCGCCTCCGTCGCCGTGTCCGCCGCCGGCGATCGCCAGGCTGCCGCCCGCCCCGCTGCCGCCGACGATTGACCATGTCGCAACCATTCCCAGTCCGCCGCCCGGAACCCGGAACGGCCGATAGAACCGTCCCGCCTTGCTCCTGCGCGGGCGCTGTCCCGCCGTCTTTTCCGGCCGTTCGGCCCGGTGTGGCGCCGCGATCCCGGCGGCGGTGCGGCGCGTTCGGCGGGCCTGGCCGCACGGCCTGGCATGGCGGGACCTCCGCGCCCCAACTCGGCCGGCCCAGCCGCCTGCGCGGGGTTTTGCCGCCGATCCGCCGCCGTTTCGTCCTCCGCGTGCTGTCGGCCGCCGCCGCGGCGATTCTTGCGTCCGCGTTCGTTGCCCCCGCCTTCGCCCAAAATGCGGCGCCAGCCCCGTCGTCTGCTCGATGGCTGATCGCCCACGCCCGTCTTCCCGGTCCCCTGCGCTCTGGCCGCACGCTCGGCCCCTCGCTCCGAGTCACCGAGACCTGGACCCCCGCTCACGGCGGAGCCGATCCCGCCGATCGTGCCCAAGTGTTGTTCTTTGATAGCGTGGAGCTGGAAGCCCCGCTCACCCGTCACGGTCGCGCTTTGAACCCGCATCAGGCGGCTACGATCGACCGCCAATTGGCCAAGATCCGCCGCCGTATCCATGCCGCGTGGCGTGGGCCGCAGGATGATGGACGCCTGCTGATTGTCAGCGGACATGTCCTTCGCGCCAATGCCTTGTTGCGCCGCTTCCATTGGCGCAGCCTTGGAGCCGCCGCTTATCTCGGCCACCCCTGCCGCCGCTTCGCCTTCACCCCGCGCCGTCACCTGCGTATTTCCAGCCGCACCGCCCGGGTCTTCGCTGCGATGGCCGGAACGCTCTGCGCCGATCCCGTCACCGGCCTGGTGTTTCGCGTCCGTTTTCACAACCAGTTCCCGGTGCGCTTCGGCTGGGGTATCCTCGGCGACTTCCGCGGCATCCGCGGCGCTTTCAGCCTCCAGCGGCTCGACGGCCGGTGGACCTGGGGCCGCACCGTTGTCCATCTCCAAGGCCGCGAGTTATGGCTCAATAAGAGCGGTACGCTCGTTAAGCGCTATCGCCTCTCGCGGGAGCCGCGCCTAGCAACGCCGCTCCAACGCCGCGTTCGCCCCTAAATCCCGGCGGAACTAGACCCCCGACTCGCCCTGCAGTCCCCGGGAAGGGGTTGGAAGCAGTTCCCGTGCGCCGGAAGCGTCGCCTGCGCTGCGCCCGCCGGGCGCTGGGCGCTGACCCTATCTACCGCTGCGTTCCGCCCAGCGCCGTCAACGCCCCAACGATGCGTTCCGCCTGCTCCCCCACTTCCTCTTCCCGCAGCGTCCGCTCCGCCAGTTGAAACCGTGCCCGCAGCAATAGGCTGTACCGTCCCGCGGGCACCGCCCCGCCGCGGAAGACCTCGATCGGCGTCAGCTCGACCAGCGCCGGAAGGTTCAACCCCGCCACGGCCTGCCGCACTTGCGCCCAGCTCAGCTCATCGCCGAACAAAAAGGAAAAATCCCGTTCGCTCGCGGGATACTTCGGCGGCGGCGCGTACCGCGCCGCGCGCGATCCCCGCGCCAGCAGCGGCTCCAGTTCAATCTCCGCCAGGTACGCCTCCGCCTTCAGCTTCCATTCCGCCGCTCGCTCCGGATGCAGTTGCCCAAACCGCGCGATCCGCCGCCCATCCAGCGAAAAGGCCGCCCTGCGCCCGGGATGAAACGCCGGATCCTCCAGCCGTTCCAATTCCAGCTCCGCCGCCGCAAAGCCTTCCAGCACCGCTTCCACCGCCGCCTTCAAGTCATAGAAGTCGAATGCCCGCCCGCTCTGCGCCCAGCCGATCGGCTCCGCCCGCCCCGCCGCCCCCAGCGTCACCACGCGCCGCTCCTGCACCCAATGCCGCGGTTCCCGCTGGTCGGCATCCGTTGCCGCTGGTTCCACCCGGCCGTACACCTTGCCGATCTCGAATAACCGCGCCTCCGCCTGGCCCCGGTTGAGGTTGTATTGCAGCAAGTGCAGCATCGCCGGCAGCGCGCTGCTGCGCATCACCGCCGCCTCTTCGCTGATCGGATGTTGAATCGCCACCGGCTCCGGCGCTGCTTCGCCCCCCAGCTGCCGGCATTCCCTTTCCGCCGCGAAGCTCAGCGCCACCGCTTCGGCGTATCCCTGCGCCCGCAGCCGCGCTCGAATCCGGTCCTCCGCTTTCGCGCTCTCCGTGCGCCGCGCCCCCCCCGCGAAGCTCGGCAGCCGGGCAGGGAAGCGCCCATAGCCATGGATCCGCGCCAGTTCTTCCACCAGATCTATCTCTTCTTGCAAATCCGGACGCCACGATGGCGCTGCCGCGGTCAGCCTCCAGCCCCCGGCGGCCGTGTCTCCGCTGCCGCCCTCCTCCACCTCCAATCCCAGCGCCGCCAGAATCCGCCGCGCCTCCGCCTCGCCCATCTCGACGCCCAGCACCCGGCGCACCGTCTCGCCCCGCAGCACAATGCTTGGCGCCTGCCACCGCCGCGGATAGACGTCAATCCGTCCGCGCAAAATCGCTCCCCCCGCTGCGGCCCGCAACCGCGCCGCGATCCGGTCCGCCGCCAACCCGCAAATCTCGGGATCGGCGCCCCGCTCGAACCGGTGCGAGGCATCCGTGTGCAGTCCATGCCGCTGCGCCGTCCGCCGAATCCGCGTCGGTTCGAACCAAGCGCTTTCGATTACCACCCGCCGCGTCTTCGCCCCAATCGCCGTCGCCAGTCCCCCCATCACCCCCGCCAGCGCCACCGGCCGGCGCGCGTCCGCGATGACCAAATCCTCCGGATCCAGCCGCCGTTCGACCTCATCCAGCGTTACCAGCGTTTCACCCGCCCGCGCCCGCCGCACCCGTATCTCTCCGCCTTCCAGCGTGTCGGCGTCAAACGCATGGGTCGGCTGCCCGGTCTCCAGCAAGGTGTAATTGGTCAGGTCGGCGGCGTTGTTGATCGCCCGCTGCCCCAGCAACGCCAGCCGCGCCGTCACCTCCGCCGGCGCCGGCCCTGGCGTCATTCCCTCGATGACCCGCGCGCAATACCGCGCGCAATCCGCCTCCGCCTCGATCACTACCCGCAGCCGTTCGGCCGCCGCCTCGCCGCTCTCCTCGATCTGCGGCTGGCTCTCACTCAGCGGCCGCAGCCCGATCGCGGTCGCTGCTCCTAAATCCCGCGCCACGCCGTAATGCCCCAGTGCATCCGGCCGGTTCGTCGTTAGGTCCAGATCCAGCAGCGTGTCTCCCTTCACCGCCGCCGCACCTTCCACCGTCAGCCCCGCCATCGTCAGGGCTTCCGCCGCCTGTTCGGGGCTCAGCCGCCCCGCCTCCGGAGCCAAAAACTCCCTTAGCCAGTTCAAGGACACTCGCATGGGTAATCTTTCAGTTTCGTACCGTCGCCGGCGCCGCCTGCGCCGCGCTCCCTGGTCCGTTCGGCGCCGGCGGCAGCGGCGCATCCGGCGCAATCACATCCATGAAGGAACTGACCGAAAACACCGCCCGCCCCGCTCCCGGGTCACCATAGCCCGGCGGCGTCGGCAGGCCGTAATGCGCGTGCGTGTCCCGCCAGGTCTCGAGCAGCCGCAGATGATATTCCAGCGGCGCGCCTTGCGGGTTGGCCTGCCCCAGCGGCGTCAACGGCTCCGGGCACCAGGTCGTGAATCTTGGCGCCACCCCGTGCGACATGAAGAACCGCAGCCCCGCCGCCGTGGACGCGATGGCCTCTTCCACCGTTCGGAACCCGTACGGCTGCGCCATCTCGATCCCGCCGACAAAATTTGGAATCACGTACGCCGGCCCGAAGATCTCCGCCGCGTCCAGAATCCGTTGGTGCCATTCCTCCCGCCCCACGTAACGCGCCTTGCCCGGGCAGATCTGCCGGAACAGCTCCGCGTCCCACACCTCATAGTTCGGGTGATAGATCTGGATCCCGGCGCTTTTGAACCGCCGCGCCTCTTCCTTCGGCAGCGCCTGCGTCACCATCTTCCCAATCCACCGCCCGGGAAACCGCTGCTCGATCGCCGCCGCGTACTGCGCGTAAAACTCCGCCTCCCGCTGCCCCTTCAGTTGGCTCGTGATGCTTCCGCCGGTGATCGTGTACGCGCGCGTCTCCGCTCCCGTCTCCGCGATGATCGCGAGGGCCTCCAGAATCTCCTCCACCGATTTCACCCCGGTGTAGGGCCGCCCCGCCTGCACCTGCTGCCGGTAGTTCTCATTGATGTCGCAGAACTGGCATTCCTCGCTTTTGCCGAAATACTGGCAAATCCGGAACACCGTCAGATAAATCAAATATCCCCACTCGATCGTGGGCGCGATCTCGTTCACGCGTTTCCCATTCGCCAGCGCGCGCGTGTAATACGCCGGCGTCGGCGGCAGCTTCACCTCGCACAGCGTTTCTCCTTCCAGCCGCAACACCGCCCGCCCCTCGTCCACCTCCACGCGGTACGGCGAGTTCGGATTCAGCCGCACCGAAACCACCGTCGGCCGGAATCCCCATGGCCCCCCCTCCAGCCAAATCTCCTCCGGCGCCGACCAGTGCTCCCGGCCCGCCATGTCCGCCAGCGGCACCAAATCAAAGGAAAAGATGAAGTACGCCTTGCGCTTTCCCGCTGCTGCTAAGTCCAGGGCCGCCGCCGAAAACGCCACTCCGCCGCGCAGCAAATCTTCCTTGACCACCGCTTCCCGCGGCAGCGTCGGGTGCGCCGCCATCGCCGCGTCCACCTGCCTCAGCCGTTCGCTTTCGCGCCGCTCCGCCATATCCCCTCTAGGATACTGTGACCCCGAAAGGCGGACAGCCGTGGCCGCGGCCAATGCCAACGCGATCGGTCCGCGCTCCTGGATCGTCGCTGCCGCAATCACGGGGACGTGCGGACCGCCGTTCCGGCGGATCGCACCCCCGCGCCCGGCAAGTCCACGCTCGCTTACATTCATTGCGCCGCGCGGCGCGCCTTCAATCACCCCGCGGGATTATCTTGGGGTGCTCCGATACGGACGGGAAACGCCTTCCCCCGCGCCCGCGTCGCATTGTCCAGAGGCGCAACTCTAGGTAACCAATAAGGCGCGCGCTGGCTTGGCGCCAACAGCTCCGCCCATCGCGCGCCCATTGGTTGCCGCCGTCGCCCACGCGTCTTCCGCGCAACCACGCGGTAGTCGCCGCCGGGCGCGGCGTTGTCCGCTCGCGGCAACGCTGAGAAGCCCGGAAATAGCGGGCATCCGTTGCCGCCATCGCAGCCCAGCCACGGGTCCGCCATCGGCGGGCCGCCAAAAATGGGCGGCTGAGCCGTTTGTAAGCACGTCAAGGAGGCACCATGTCCAATCGCCTGATCGCTGTGCTCGCTCTCGCCAGCTTGTTCGCGCTGCCCGCCTGGGCCGCCGGAAACGAGTCCGCGAGTTTGTTCGTCACCCAACCCTCGCGCATCGGGACCGTCATGCTGAAGCCCGGCAGCTACCGCATCCGGGTTCGGTCGCGGCAATCCCAGGCCACCGTCTATCGTCATGGCCGCCGCATCGCCACGGTGCCCGCCGCCTGGAAGCGGCTGCCGCACCGCCCGCAGCGGACGGAAATCCTGCTCAGCCACAACCGTGTCCAACAAGTCCGCTTTGGCGGCCGGCTCATGGCCCTCACCTTCCCCGGCGCGAAGCAAGGCTAATCGCTCCGCACGGGCGAAGTTGACTTTGCCGAACGGGCGGGCTGCACGGCCCGCCCGTCTTCTTTTTCCCACCGCCGGCAACCAGCGGGGCGGGCGGCGGTGGCCGAAGCCCAGGAGCGAAGCCCAGGAGCGAAACCCAGGACCCTCGGCCCGCATTGGCGCGTGCCGTGGCCGGGGCCCAGCCGCAGCCCCCCGACGCCAGGCGTCTCGTTGGCGCCTGAGCCGCCCGGCAGACCCTGGACCCCAATCCCCAAACCCTATACCCTATACGTGGATGCAACTGTCCCGCGAATACGTCAGCTACCTCGCCCGCGTTGTTACGCACCGCCTTGCCGATCGCAAGCTGATCGCCGCCCCGGACCTGGCCGTGGTCACCGAATGGGTCCACGCCGCCATGGTCGAGGAGCTCGGCGTTGAGGAGCGCATCAACGCCGAAGCTCGCGCCATTCTCGACGCCCATGAGTCGGATATGCAGCGCCTCGGCGCTTCCTACGCCGACGCCTTCAAGAAAATCAAAGCCGAGCTGGTCCGCCAGAAGAAGGTGGTGCTCTAGTGCGCCTCTCCCGCGACAAAGTCAACCAGCTCTCTCACGTCATCGTCAATCGCCTGGCCGACCATCCCGTCGTCCATTTCTCCGAGGAGCGCAACGCCATCCGCCTGGAGGTCCGCAAAATCCTCGAGGACCTGTTGCACGGCGAAGAAAAGATGGACCAATCCGTCCGCCAGAAAATCGCCTCGCAAAAGCGCCCCATCCTCGAAGGTTCCGAGGAATGGGACATCCTCTATCGCAAGTACTACCTCGAGGAACTCAAGAATCTGGGCGTCTAGCCCCCGCCCCAAACCGCCGCGCCGCTCGCCTGCGGCTCTGGCCTTGGAATCGCACCATGTCCCAGCCGCCCAACCCGCCCCGCATCAAAGTCACCCATCGTCCCGATTACCGCGACAACTACGCCAACTCCGTGCAGATTCGCCCCAGCGCCTGGGACTTTTACTTGCAGTTCGGCACCATGGACCAAAAGATTCCCGAAGAGGTCGAGATCAATCTCTTCCAAGGCATCTATCTCAGCCCGCAGCAGGCCAAAGCCGTCCTCGCCCTCCTGCAAACCCACCTCGTCAACTACGAAAAGGCCTTCGGCGAAATCCGCCTCGAACCCCGCGCCGACGCCGACCGCGTGCAATAACTCCTGTCGTCCCGGCCGCGCCGCGCCGGCCGTCCCGCGCCGCGCCAGCCGTCCCGCGCGGTAGTTGCGCCGCCGCCAGGCCTACGACTCGCGCGAACCGTTCCGCCGCCCCAAGAACGCATGCTCGACGCCGGCCACGACCAGCACCCCAAGCACTGTCGCAGGGGCCCAACGGCGAGAAATATAGGCAACCGAGAGACGTGGCGGAATACACCGGCGCCGAGCCCCTGCCAGTCGCGGGGGCCGCGCCATTGGCTCGGGGAGCAAAGCGGGCGCGGAAAGGCCGCAAAACTCCCCCGCGCCGCAGGCGCGCCGGCAATCGTTGCGGCCCGCCCACGGCAAGCGACGCGGCGCGGCCCCCAAAGCCGGGGTCCCCAACGCGCAGCGGTGCGCGTTGGGGTGGAGCGACGCGTCGGCTGGGCTGGGGCGGGCTGGGGTCCCCGGCCCAGCCGGCGCGTAAGCG
>JAKAUF010000393.1 GCA_021827785.1 Acidobacteriota bacterium
CAATTCCTCCTGGCGGTCCAGATCGAAGCGCAGCTCGGGAATATGCCGGATTTGCAGCCGCTGCGCCAGCTCCGCGCGGAGATAGCCCCGGGCCGCCAACAACGCTTGCAGCGCTTGGCGCTGCTGGTCCTCGCTGCCGACCACCGCCACGTAGACCTGGGCGACGCGCAAATCGGGCGGGAGCTTGACTTCCGTCACCTGCGCCAAGCCGATGCGGGGATCGCCCATCTCGCCGCCGATCAACTCGGTCAATTCATCGCGGATCGTCTCCGCCAGTCGTTCCGCCCGATGGGGCATCGTCGCTCCGCCTACTCCAAAATTTCCACGCCGCCCAGTTCGAACTCCTGGCCCGCCAGCGCCGCGGCGGCAGCGGCGGCGGCGCGCGCCATCAAACCGGCCAAATACTCCCGGTCCGGGCCGATCGCGGCGACGCCCACGGTCGCCCGCTGCCAGGCAGCCTGATGGTCCATTTCCGCGACCGAGACATTGAAATGCGCCCGCAGGCGGTCCTTGAGGGCGCGCACCACGGCGCGCTTGTCCTTCAGCGACCGCGCGCCGGGGAGGGTGATTTCGATCGCCATGGCCGCCAGGGGCATGACGGATTACAGCGTCGCCGCGACGCGCTCCACTTGGAAAGCCTCCAGCACGTCGCCCGGCTTGACGTCGGCGAAATTGGAGACGCCGACGCCGCATTCCAACCCGCTGCGTACCTCGCTCACGTCCTCCTTGACCCGGCGCAGCGAGGCGATTTTGCCGGTATAAACCACCGCGCCGTCGCGGACCACCCGCACCGGGGCGTCGCGCGTCAGCTTGCCGTCCCGGACGTAACAGCCGGCGATGGCGCCGACCTTGGGAATCCGGAAGGTCTGGCGAACCTCCGCATGGCCGAGCGGGGTTTCCTTCACCACCGGCTCCAGCAGCCCGGTCATCGCCTTTTGGATTTCCTCGGTCACTTCATAGATGATCGAATGCTGGCGAATCTCGATCTTCTCGTGCTCGGCCAGCTCCGCCGCCTTGCGCTCCGGCCGCACGTTGAAGCCGATGATCACCGCGTTGGCGGCGGTGGCCAGCAGCACGTCCCCTTCGGTGATGGCGCCAACGCCGGAGTGGATGACGCGAATGCGGACCTTCGGCGTGGACAGCTTGTTGAGCGTGTCCACCAGGACTTCGGCGGACCCTTGCACGTCGGCCTTGACGATCAGCGGCAGTTCCTTGGCCTCGCCGCCCGAGCCCATCTGCTGGCTGAGCACATCGAGGTTGATGCGGCTGGCGCGCGCGTGCGCGGCTTCCCGCGCCTTTTCCTCGCGGTAGACGGCGATTTGCTTCGCCTTGAGGCGGTCGTTCACCACCGTGAAGCGGTCGCCGGCCTCGGGCAGGGCCTCCAGCCCGAGCACCTCCACCGGCGTGGAGGGCCCGGCGGCGGGCAGCGACCGGCCGCGATCGTCGAACATCGCCCGCACCCGGCCCAGGACGCTGCCCAGCACGATGGTGTCGCCGGTGCGCAGGGTGCCATCCTGCACCAAGACCCGCGCCACCGGCCCGCGGCCGCGGTCCAACTGGGCCTCCAGCACCGTGCCCTGGCCGGGCGCGTCGGGATTAGCCTTGGGTTCTTGCAGGTCGGCGACCAGCACGATCATTTCCAGCAGCTGATTGAGGTTGGTCTTGGCCTTCGCCGAAACGTTCACCATGACGGTGGTTCCGCCCCAGTCCTCGGGCTGCAAGCCACGCTCCGCCAATTGCTTCTTCACCCGGTCGGGCTGGGCATCCGGCTTGTCGATCTTATTGATCGCCACCAGCAGAGGCACATTGGCCGACTTGGCGTGATCAATTGCCTCCAGCGTCTGCGGCATGACGCCATCATCGGCGGAAACCACCAGCACCACGACATCGGTGACCTTGGCGCCCCGGGCGCGCATGCGGGTGAACGCCTCGTGGCCCGGGGTGTCAATGAACACGATCGCGCGGCCGTGCGCGGGCGAGTCGGGATCGGTCACTTCGACTTTGTAGGCGCCGATATGCTGGGTGATGCCGCCGGCCTCGCCGGCGGCGACGCTGGTTTCGCGGATGGCATCCAGCAGCGAAGTCTTGCCGTGGTCCACATGCCCCATGATGGTGACCACCGGCGCGCGCGGGGTCAGCTTCGCCGGTTCGGCTTCCGCCCCGCGAGCTTCCTCGACGCTCTTCAGCGCCTCTTCCTCGAAGGAAACGACGGTGGCGGAGGCGCCAAACTCCCGCGCCATGGCAATGGCGGTCTCGCTCTCCAAAGGCTGGTTGACGGTGACCATCAAGCCGCGGTCCAGCAGTTTGCGGATCACGTCCTTGGCCCGCACTTGCAGCCGTTCGGAAAGGTCCTTGACGGTAATGCCCTCGGATAACGTGATCTCCCGGTTGATGGGAAGCGGACCGCTGGGCGTGGTGGGCCGCTCGTAATATTTCGGCTGCGCTCCTTCTTTGACCCGCGGCTCGCGGCGGCCATGGTGCGCGCTACGCGGGCCGGCGCCGCGGTTGCCGCTGGGCCGGGTGGGGTGCATCGGACGCCGGCCCTCCGGCGTCGCCGCGCGTCCCATCGGGGCGGAACCGGGACGGGTCGTGGCGGGCCGCTGATAAATCGGCTTGCCGGGCGCGGGGCGGCCGGGCCGAACCGGCGCTCCGCCCGCCGGCGCCTGATACACGGGCCGCTGCGGCGCAACGGGAACGATCACGCGACGCCCCGGAGACGAAGGCGACGGGGCGGCGGTGATGCCCCCGCTGGCGATGTTCAAGCTGGGCGGCTTGGGCGGCTGGGGCCGCGCCGGCGGGGACGCCGGCGCAGGAGTAAGGCCGCGCGGACGAACCGCGCCCGGCGCTTGCGGCGGCGCGGCGGAGGGAGCCAACGGCGGGCGCGGCGCCACCGGGCGGCCGGCCTTGGACGGCGCCAGCGGCGAAGCGGCGGGGGCCGCTCCCGCCACCGGCACGGACGGACGGAGCGATGCCGGCGCAACGGGCGCGGACGGCGGAGCATACACCGGGCGCGGCGGCGCCACCGGCAGCTTGGGCGCGCCGGCGGCAATGGGCGCGGCGGGAG
>JAKAUF010000162.1 GCA_021827785.1 Acidobacteriota bacterium
CGCGTTCGCCTTCAACGCGAAGCGGGAGTTCGAGCGCAACCGCGAACGGTACATCTTTTTGCGCTGGGGGCAGCAGGCGCTGCGCAACTTCAAGGTGGTGCCCCCGGACACCGGGATCGTGCACCAAGTGAACCTGGAGTATTTGGCCCGCGTGGTGATCCGGGCCAAGGTGGACGGGCAGGTTCTGGCGTATCCGGACACCTTGGTGGGAACGGATTCGCATACGCCGATGGTGAACGGCTTGGGCGTGCTGGGTTGGGGCGTCGGCGGCATCGAGGCGGAGGCGACGATGCTGGGACAGCCGATTTCGATGCTGCTGCCGCCGGTGGTGGGGGTGCGGCTGGTCAACCGGCTGGCGCCGGGGGCGACGGCGACGGATCTGGTGCTGACGGTGACGCAGGTGCTGCGGAAGCAGGGCGTGGTGGGGAAGTTCGTGGAGTTTTTCGGGCCCGGCGCGGCGCACCTGCCGGTGGCGGACCGGGCGACGCTGGGCAATATGTCGCCGGAATACGGCGCCACCGCCGCGCTGTCGCCGATAGACGACGCGACGCTGCACTATCTGCGTTTCACCCATCGAGACGCGGCGCGCGTGGCGCTGGTGGAGCGGTACGCCAAGGAGCAGGGGATGTTCGGCTCGCACGATGACGCCAGCCGGTACTCCGAGGTGCTGGAGCTGGATTTGGCGCGGGTGGAACCGTCCTTGGCGGGGCCCAAGCGGCCGCAGGACCGGGTGGCGCTGAGCGCGGCGAAGGAACAGTTCCAGGCGGCGCTGCCGGCGATTCTGGGACCGAAGGCGCAGACCGGCGGCAACGGGCGGGCGAAGCTGCACATGGACGGCAAGGAGGCGGAGCTGCACCATGGCTCGGTGGTGATCGCCGCCATTACCAGCTGCACCAACACTTCGAATCCGGCGGTGCTGATCGCCGCCGGGCTGTTGGCGCAGCGGGCGGTGGAGCGGGGTTTGGAGACGCCGCCCTGGGTGAAGACCAGCTTGGCGCCGGGCTCGAAAGTGGTGACGGATTATCTCCGCGCCGCGGGGCTGCTGGCGCCGCTCGAGAAGCTCGGGTTTAATCTGGTCGGCTACGGCTGCACCACCTGCATCGGCAACAGCGGGCCGCTGCCGGAGCCGGTGGCGGCGGCGGTGCAGGAGGGACAGTTGGTGGCGGCCGCGGTGCTGAGCGGCAACCGCAACTTCGAAGGCCGCATTCATCCCCAGGTACGGGCGAACTATTTGGCTTCGCCGCCGCTGGTGGTGGCCTACGCGCTGGCGGGCGACATGAACGTGGACCTGACCCGCGAGCCGCTGGGACGGGACAAGCACGGCGCGGCGGTGTATTTGAAGGATTTGTGGCCGGCGCCGGCCGAGGTGGCGCGGCGGATCGAGGAGTTCGTGAAGCCGCAGATGTTCGCGCGGGAATACGCCGAGGTCTTCGCCGGAGACGACAATTGGCGGTCCTTGCCGGCGGCGGGCGGGGAACGCTTCGATTGGGACGCGCAATCCACCTACATCAAGAACCCGCCGTTTTTCGGCGGCGAAAAAGCGCCGGCGGCGATCCGCGGAGCGCGGGTGCTGGCGCTGCTGGGCGACAGCGTCACCACCGACCACATTTCGCCGGCGGGCAACATTCCCGCCAAGAGCCCGGCGGGCGAATATCTGCTCGCCCACGGCGTGCCGGCGGCGGAGTTCAATTCCTACGGCGCCCGCCGCGGCAACCATGAAGTGATGGTGCGCGGGACGTTCGCCAACATCCGCCTGCGCAACCTGGCGGCGCCGGGGACCGAAGGCGGATGGACGCGGCATTTCCCCAGCGGCGAAACCATGACCATCTTCGACGCGGCGATGCGCTACGAGCGGGAGAAGACGCCCTGCCTGGTGATCGCCGGGGCCGAATACGGCTCCGGTTCCAGCCGGGACTGGGCGGCGAAGGGCCCGCGGCTGCTGGGCGTGCAAGCGGTGATCGCGCAGAGCTATGAGCGCATTCATCGCAGCAACCTCATCGGCATGGGCATTTTGCCGCTGGAGTTCTTGCCGGGAGAGAGCGCGGCGTCGCTGGGATTGACCGGCGAGGAAACCTACGACATCGCGGGACTGGAGGCGCTGGCGCCGGGGCAGGAGGTCCCGGTGCGGGCGACCGCGGCGGACGGGAAGTCCCGGACGTTCCAGGCGCGGGCGCGCATTGATACGCCGATGGAGCTGGCCTATTACCGCGACGGCGGCATTTTGGCCTACGTGCTGAACCAGCTCCACGCCGGCCGCGCCCCAGGCGCGGCGATCGAGGAAGTGTAGGGCGGCGGCGCCGGATTTGCCCTCAGGCGCCGATGTAGCGGGCGTAGAGGGAGCGGGCGGCGGCGGGATCGTCGGTGCCTTGAATGATGGCGCGGCCGTCGGCGAACAGCGTCATCTCCAGCGGCCCGGTCTGCGGGGCGAAGCGCAGGACGAATTCGTTTTGCCGCACCGTGCCCAGGGATTGCAGGCGCTGGGCGAGAGCAGGCAGGTCCAGCGCGCCGCGGCGCGGATTGACCTGCACCGCGTTGCGGCCGCAGAGCACGGTGCTGGCGGCGGCGGAGATGGCCTCCAGATGGACGAAGCGGCGCTGGCCGCAGCAGGGGCAGGCGGGGTCGCGAGGCGGCGCGGCCAACTGGCGGAACTCATTGCGCCAAAGATCGGCGGCGGCGAGCGTGGGGCGCAGGGCGGCGGTTTGGCCGGCGCAGAGCTTGATGGCCTCGCCGGCTTGCTGCGCGGCGACCCAATCCACCACGAAGTTCAGCACCCCGGCGGTTTCGCAGGTCTCCGCCGCCCCCTCGGGCCGGGGGCCGAAGACGCATTCCAGACAGGCGGTGGCGCCGGGGCGGATGGTGAAGGTGCAGCCATAGCTGCCGACGGCGGCGCCATAGATCCAGGGCAGGCCGCGGGCGACGGCGTAGTCGTTTAGCAGATAGCGGGTTTCAAAGTTGTCGGCGCCGTCCAGCAGGACCTGCGCGCCGGCCAGCAGGCGGCCGATGTTGTCGCTATCCAGGTCGGCGACGACGCCGTCCACCCGAGTCAGGGAGTTGATTTGGGCG
>JAKAUF010000420.1 GCA_021827785.1 Acidobacteriota bacterium
GGGGCAGGGAACGAGTGAGTTGGATGTTCACCTTCGCGGGCGCGGCCTACAACCTGGTTCGCATGCGAAAACTTCGGGAGGCGACCGCCTGAGAGGCCCCACCGAGCGCCGAGCGTTCATCGCGCGGACCCGCCGGGCCTTGCCCGACCCCGTTCCTGCTGAAAAGCGGCGCGGAAAACTCGCTGGAGGGATCACTCAGGCCCCAATGCGCCGATTTTCAGCAGCCTGCTAGAGGCCAAAATGAACAGACTGGACGTTTTCAACTGGGGAATGGCAGCTCTATTCGCTGTGCCTCGCTCCGTCGTGGTCGAGCGCCACGAGGCTCACAAGCGCGCTGCCGCGCGGAATCCACGGCGGCGCGGACCCAAGCCGAAGCACGGCCGCGCTTCCCGCGTCCCCGCCGATGCCGATCAAAAAGCCGGGCGCTGACTATCCCCCCTCCCCGTAAGCGTATCGAACGTGAGCCGCCTACCGGGTACCTGGCTCATCCCGAGTTCAAACCGCTCGGAATCGGTCAGGTGTCGCTTGCCGATCTTCCGGTTGTTGAAGCGAAGCGCCTGCGCATCCAAGTGCCGGAACAGACGGAAGGGTTCAGCGGCAACGTAGGTGCCGTCCAGGCCGCGCTTTACGAGGCTCCAGTAGTTCTCCACGCAGGTCGTGTGAACGCTGCCGTCAACGTAGGCAACGGCATGGTTGACGACGCCGCGCAGGTACCCGCCCTCCAAGCCGTTGCAGCCCTGGTGCTCCTCGCTCATGACCTTCGGGCCGCGCTTCACGTTAACAAGGATGATTGGCTGCGACGCCTTGCCCTCGCGGTTCGGTACAGCCCGGGGTGCGGACGTTCCCGCCGCGCTCCAACATGCTGAGAACAATCGTCTTGCCGTCGCCAACATCCATATTGCCGAGCACCATGCGTTTGCGGACGCGCATGCTGCGGGCTTTGCCGCCGATGAAGGGTTCCTCCACCTCGACAGGGCCGCCCAGCTTGCCGCCGCCCCAGCCGGGGTCCTGCATCGCCAGCCGCAGCCGGTGGAGCATGAACCATGCCGTCTTTTGGGTGACGCCAATCGTGCGGGCAAGCTCGTAGCTGGAGACGCCGTTCTTGCACTTACAGATCATCCAGAACGCGATCATCCACTTGCCAATGTCAACGGCCGAGTCCTCGAAGATGGTGCCGACCTTGACCGTGAACTGCTTCTTGCAGCCTTTGCAGAACCAGAGGCGACGGGTCTTGACGAAGCGATTCCCTTTGGACCCGCAGCGCGGGCAAGTCACCCCATCCGGCCACCGGAGCCGGATCGCGTAGCCTAGCGCGTCATCGGGATTCGAGAACATAGCAACGGCCTGTTGCAGCGTTTTCGGTGCATCCAGTTCCTTCATGCATCCAGACTACATCCTGGGGTTTGGTGTGTCAGGTATATTCTTACCCGTCGCGATGGGGGAGCGAAGCCGTTCCGCTTTCCGGCTGTGCGCGCTCCCGCAGGGCACCTAATGAATAGGCGCGGGCCCCAGCCCGGCCTGCGGCGCGCCGTCCCGCTCACGCGCCGCCGGGGACCGCGCCGCTTCCTTTGCCGGGAACGGGCCGCAGCCTTCAGCTGCGCGCCACGGGCGCGCGGGGATTTTCGCGACCTGGCCGCGCCCGCGTTGCCCCTGGGCCAACGGCACGGCCCCCGCGACCGACGGCCGATAGGGCCTGCCGGAGCCCCCGGGCCCCGCCAATCGCAGCGGCCACAAGGTGGCGGTGTGAGGTCGCAGGGCTGGCGACCCAGCGCCAGGGACCGAGTCTATCCGTGGGAGCCGTTGCCCAAGCGGAAACCGCGCTCCATGAGATCGGCCAGGCGGCGAATGCGGTCGTCGGTCTCGACGAAGCGACGGTCGGTGTCGGCGAAGCGCTGCTCGACGTCCGCGAAGCGGCGCTCAATGTCCCCGAAGCGGCGGTCCGTGTCGGCAAAGCGCTGCTCAATGTCCGCGAAGCGACGCTCAATGTCCCCGAAGCGACGGTCGGTGTCGGCGAAACGCTGCTCAATGTCCGCGAAGCGGCGCTCAATGTCCCCGAAGCGACGCTCAACGTCGGCAAAGCGGCGGTTGACCTCGGCGAAGCCGCGCTCCATGTCTTCGCGGAGTTCGTTCATGCGCTGGAGCATCTGCACCTGCATCTGCGCCAGGCTGCGGACAAGCTCCTGCGTTTCGGCGGCCACGTTCATGACTTGCTGCAAGTTGCCGGCGAACTCCGCTTGCTGATGGAGCAGGAACCCGATGGCCCGTTCCATGCTGGCTTGATCCATGGCCATGAGGTGATTATAGGCGTGAGCGGGCGGCCATCGCGGACTCCGCATTGGGCATGGCTGGGCACGCCGTTGCGCCCGGCGCCACCGCTGTGGCCAGAGGCGCCCCAGCGGCTGGGGAAGACGGAGGCGTATTAAGCTGGACCGTGCACACTGTCCAGGTTCAACTCGCGGAGCCCTATCCGATCATCATCGGCCATGGCGCGATGGCGCGCGCCGGCGGGCTGGCGCGCAGGCACCTGCGCGCGGGAGGGCAAGCGTTCGTCATCACCAGCCCAACGGTCCGGCGGCACTGTTTGGCGCCCTTAACGGCCTGCCTGCAACGAGCGGGCATCGCGGCGCGGGTGGTGCTGATGCCGGATGGCGAACCGGCCAAGACCATGGCCACGGCGGCGCGGCTGGCGGAGGAATTGGCGCGCGCCGGGGCGGACCGGGGGGCGCTGATTATTGCGCTTGGGGGCGGGGTGGTGGGGGATGTCGCCGGCTTCGTCGCGGCCATCTACATGCGCGGGGTGCCCGTACTCCAGGCGCCGACGACCCTGGTGGCGATGCTGGACAGTGCGATCGGCGGCAAAACGGGGGTCAACCTGCGGGCGGGGAAAAACTTGGTGGGCGCCTTTCATCAGCCGCGGGCCGTGATCGCCGATCTGGATTTGCTGGCCAGCCTGCCGGATCGGCAGTACCGCAGTGGGCTGGCGGAGGCGCTGAAATGCGGGGTGATCGCCGACGCGCGGCTGTTCCGGCGCATGCAGCGGGAGACGGCGGAGCTGCGGCGGA
>JAKAUF010000020.1 GCA_021827785.1 Acidobacteriota bacterium
GGCTGGGGCGGGCTGGGGTCCCCGGCCCAGCCGGCGCGTAAGCGGGACGCGCGGCGAACCCGGGGTCCCCAACGCGCAGCGGCGCGCGTTGGGGTGGGCAGCCGCGCTGGGGCCCGCGCCAAGCAATGATCTCCGCCGCAGCGGCGCCACTGGCGTTGCTCCCCGCGTTGCGCCTCCGGGCTTCAGCCCGCCGCCGCGAACCTGAGCCAACTTTCCCTACCGCCGCCCCGCGGCCCAAACCGGCGCGTCCAGCCCCGGCACCGTGTACCTTGGCTTGGGCATCGGCACGTTGCCCATCCGCTCCCGCCACAAAATGCGATTGAGCGCCTGCGCCGGATTGGCATCGGCGTGCGTCCAGTCCATATGCAGGGACGCTTGCGCCCCCGGCGCGTTCGGCGGGTTGGCGGCGTAGATCAGCCGGTTCCGCTGATTGCGGTAATCGGCATGATAGGGCGGCTGGTCGCCGCGGCCGGTAAACAAACCCGCCATCACGGCCGCCCGCGCATCGTTGTGGTTCATCGGCGGCAGGCCCAACAAAACCTCGATCGTGCGCACCACGTTCACCGTGGTGTAAAAGTGGTGGTCAACGTAAGGATGGTGCGGCGAGCCGGGCGAATATTTGCTGATCACCAGGCAGATGCTGCGGTGGCAATCCACATGGTCGGCGCCGTCCTGCGCGTCGTCCTCCAAGATGAAAAACGCCGTGTCGTTCCAGTAGGGGCTTTCCGACACCGCCTGCACCACCCGCCCCACCGCCAAGTCGTTGTCCGCCACCGACGCCTCGGGCTTCGGTCCGCCGGGATAGGTGCCCATGGTGTGATCGTTGGGCAGGCGCAAGATGATGAAGCGCGGCAGCCGCGGCCCGCGGCCGGAACGGCGGTCGGCCACATAGCGCCGAAACTCGCGCAGAAACTCATCCGCCCGCCATTGGTCGGGAAACGTCAGGCGGAAGTCGGCGGCGTGGGGATCGAAATGCCCCACCAGGGCCGGCGTGGACGCCACGTCCTTGCGCAGCACCGGCACCTTCCACGGCCACGGGCTGCGGCCGCCGCCGTAGCGCGCCGGCACGGGCTGCCCAGGGCGAATCCAGCGCCGCTTGCAGCCCGGCGGCAGCGCGCTCATCCGCGTCATGCGCCCGGATTTCTGGTCGCACCATTCACTGACCACGTACTCGCCGTAGTTGCGGTGGCTAAGCCCGTGCCGCGCTACGTCCGACCAGATGAACCCCGTCGCCGGGTTGTCCACGTTGGGAATGCCTTCCAGCAACGGGATGCCGCCCGCCACCACGCCTTCATAGTCGTAACCGCGCTGGCTGTTGCGGTAGCCGACCTCCCAGGTCTTTTCGTTGTAATCGGTGGTGATGGCGGCGGTGGACCATTCATGGCCGTCGCCGCTGACTTCGCCGCTGTCGTAGAAGTTGTCCAGCACGCCGAACTGGAGCGCCAGCTTGTGCTCGTTGGGCGTGATCGTCTTGCCGTAAAACGCCAGCTTGGGATCGCCGTTGCCCACGCCCAGATCGCCGAGGATCTGATCGTAGGTGCGGTTTTCCTTGATGATGTAGATCACGTGGCGGATGGGATTGTGACCGACTTTTCCAGGCTTGGTCCGGAAGGGCAGCCGCGGCAGGCGGCCGTTCATCAAGTTGCTGGCTTCGACTTGCCGCGTCAGTCGCGGCAAGCGGCGCAACAGTCCGGCGATGGGCGCGTGCGCGATGCTGCCGTGCACCAGCGAAGCGATGTAGGGATAGCCCATCCGCGGCCGGCTGCCGCGGGTCAAATGGCGCGGGTAAATATCATTGGGCCCGGTGCCGGTGCTTTTGCCCGAGGCGATCAGTAACTGCCCGCGGCTGACCGCCACCGCCGTCGGATACCATTCGGTGGGAATAAAGCCCGCCGCCTGGATTTCGCCCCGCGGCGCCGCCGCCAACCGGAACACCGCGACGGAGTCGGTCCCGGCGTTGGCCACGAAGACCGTCTTGCCATCCGGCGTCTGCGCCAGGCCATCCGGCGTACCGCCTCCATATTTCTGTCCCGGCAGGCGGGTCACCAGCCAGGCTTCAACCTGCCGCGTCGCGGTGTTGATGACGGCGACGCGATCCCGATTCGACAAAGCGACGTACAGCCGCCGCCCGCCGGGGCTGAGCAGCATCGCCGTCGGATGGGAGCCGGGCGCGACCGGCGACTGTGGCTTCAGCAGCGGGATCTTGGCCTCCACCCGGCCGTTCGCCAGATTCAGCACCGCCACTTCGGAACCATTCCACAGGCTGCAATACGCGGTTCGCCCATCGCGGCTGACCGCCACGCCGTAGGGAAACACCGCGGGGACGGTGCGGGAGACGCGGAGCGGGAGGCTGAGGTCGAAGCGCCGCAGGATACGCCCACCGGCGGCGGCCATCAGCACCGCATTGTCGGAATAGTTATTAGCCACCAGGATGCGCGTGGCGCCATCGGCGCGGAAGACCGCCAGCCCGGCCGGAAAGGGCAGCGCCTCGCCGGCGGGCATTTCCCGGCCCATGCCCGTGGTCAAGTGGCCGGGCGCCAGGCGTTGCAGCGGAATCGGCAGAAAGCGGTCGGGCGTAAGCCAGCCATTGCGGAAACGGTAGATCAAAATCCCATTGCCCAAATCCCCGCGCCGCCGTCCCAGCGGATCGGTGCGCGACGCCAGCGAGGCGTAGAGATGGCGGCCGCCGGGCCCAAACGCCAGTCCCAGGAAATACGTCTGCCGGTAATGCGCCGCCAACCGGTGGTCGGCGTAGTCGTGCATCCGCCCCGTGGCCAGGTCCAGCACGGCGATGGATTCCCGCCCGGCCGTCTGCCGCGTGCCGAAGCCGTTGTCCAGCACCGCCGCGTAGCGCCCGTCGGGGCTGAGGGCGATGGCGGTGGGAAAACTATTCGTCATCCGCGGATGTCCGGGCACCGGCAGCATCAGCAGTTGGTCGGAGGGCAGATGAATTACCTTTTGCCGCTGCGTCGCACTGCCGGGAACGGAAGACAAGGCGCGGGCGGGGGCTGGGGCGAACGGGGTCCCCAGCGCCGCCCGCGCCAAGCGGGACGCCCCG
>JAKAUF010000245.1 GCA_021827785.1 Acidobacteriota bacterium
GGGAGCGCGACCGCCTGAGCGGGGCGAGAACCGAGCCGGGCGAGGCGGAGGGAGCAAGGGCGACGCAGCGTACCCGGACGTACGTGAGGAGCCCGCGCGACCGACAACGAAGCCCGGCGACGCGTTATCGCCCCGCCTAGGCGGGGAAAGCCTTGAGGTAGGGCAGGCTGGCCTTCATCAGCGGCAGCGACATCTCGACGAAATAATTCTTCACTCCCGCCGGCCGCGCCGCGGCGAAAATCGCGTGCCAGTTCAGCGTGCCCTGGCCGATGGGCACGATCTTGTGCTCGGTCGCCGACCAGCCTTGCAGGTGCATGGAGATGAACCGCCCGGGATAGCGGCGGAAATAATGCAGCACGTTAAAGCCGAATTCGATGCTGGAAATTTGGTACTGGAACTTGACCAGCTTGGGGTCGAGATATTCGAACAGCAGGTTGTAGATGAGCTTGCCGTCGTTGGTCTTGCCGTCCACCCAGCTCTCGTTGTGCAGGCCCTGCTGGATGCCGGCGCGGTGCGCCCGCGCGGCGATCTGGTTGTAGTTGTCGGCGATGCGCTTCACCTGGTCCGCCGTCGGCCGCTTGGGGCCGTTCAGGCTGGGCACCATCATCTGCGTCAGCCCCATCTCATGCGCCCACTCCAGCCGCGCCGGCTGGTGCTTTTGCAGTTCGGTGACGCCAAAATGCGAACTGATGCAGGTCAATCCCTGGTCGTGGATGATGCGCCGCAGTTGGCGGCCGGAATATTTCTTGAGCCCCCCGAAGCCGAGGTGCTCGTACCCCCAGGGCGAGCACATCTCAATGGTCTGGAAGCCCAGGCCCTTTAGCATGCGCAGCGTGCCGGGAAAATCGTGCGGGATCAGGTGCCGGACCTCCCAGGTCTGCACTCCGAGGGGATAGCCGAGGGGGTTGGCGAGCAAGGGCAGCGCATCCGCCGCCAGGAAGGCGGCCGGCGCGGCGGCGGCGATTTTGAGGAAGTCTCTTCTGTTGGTCGGCATGGCGTTGGGCACCGGGGATTGAAGGGCAGAGATGGAAGAAAATTCGTGCTTAGGAGTGACGGGTTGAGGGCTGTGAGGGTTACGGGCGTCTGGATTCCGAACTCAGCGGCTATGAGAGGCGGAACGGCCTCCGCGCGGGCGGATCAATCATCGCGTTGGCGGCGGCCAGCGCCTTGCTGTCGCCCGCGGCCAGGGCGGTGATGCGCTTGTTGGCGGCATCCCAATAGAGCTTGTCGCTGGCGCGGACGGCGATGCAACCCAGCAGCAGCGCCTCCACCACCGGCTGCTCGAACTCGTAATTGGCGCCCGGCATCGGCCCGCCATGGATCGCCCCGAGCCATTCCTGATATGCCCCGGGGGAAACCGGCAGGTCGTCGGGCGGCGGCGTGAACTCCTTCATGCGGCTGTCGGGGATCAGCCGCGGGTGCGCCCCCTCGAAGCCGCACAAAATCTTGCCCTTGTCGCCGACGTAGAGCATGCCTTCGCCGGCGGAATCGTTCATCTTTTCGCCCGGCAGCAGCTCCGCCGGCCGCGGCGGCCGCAGGTGGTCGTCATACCAATGAATAGTGACCGGCGCGCGCGGCCCGCCCAGCTTGCCCTGCCGCGCGGGAAACTCCCAGCGCACCAACTCCGCCTCTGGGAACGTCTCCTTGAAGCGCGGCGTGGAGCTGGCTTCCACCGTGGTTGGCGCGGTCAGCTCCAGCACCCGGAACATGGTGTCGAAGCTGTAATTGGCCATGTCGCCGATCGAGCCTTCGCCGAAATCGAACCAGGCGCGCCAGACGAAGGGCTGGTAGATGGGGTTGTAGGGCCGCCACGGCGCCGGGCCCAGCCACAGATCCCAATCCAGGCCGGCCGGCGTCATCGGCGTGCCCTTGGGGCGGTTCAGCCCCTGCGGCCAATAGGGCCGCTGCGACCAGTTGTGCACCTCCCGCACCTGCCCGATCACCCCCGCCGCCACCCATTCGGTCAGCAGGCGCGTGGCCTTGGACGCTTCATTCATCACCGCCACCTGCGTCGCCAGCCCGGTTTCCCGCGCCGCCCGCGCCATTTGCCCGGCTTCGGCGATGGTGTGGGCCATGGACTTCTGGGAGAAGACGTGTTTGCCATGGCGCAGCGCGTAAATGGATATGAAGGCGTGCCAGTGGTCCGGCGTGCAGACCACCACCGCGTCCAGATCGCGCTCCTGGGCGATCAAATCGCGGAAGTCGTTATAGGCGCGGCAGCCGGGATAGTTGTCCAGATGCCGCACGCGGCGGTAATAGGCGTCCACCAGCTTCTGCGCCGGCAGGCGGCCGCAGGTCGGACCGTTCCAGTCCGAGCCCCAGTGCGGATCGTTGGTCAGCTTCCGTTCCTTGGCCAGAATTTCGCCCGGCGACCACTCCGAATAATCGTCGCTTTGCAGGTTGACGTCGCAGACCGCAATCACCTCGACCTCGGGGAAGCGGAGGAAGTCCATCATCACGCGCGTGCCCTGCGCGCCGACGCCGATCGAAGCCAGCTTGATCTTCCGGCCGGCGGGAACGGTCTTGGCGGCGCGGGCGCGGGTGGGCAGCAGCGTCAGCGCGCCGGCGGCGGCGCCGGCTTCCAGAAATTCGCGGCGGTTGACGGGGGAAATGGCGGGCGCGGCTTCCGCCGGCAGGGCGCGGCGGTTCTCGGTCTCGGACATGCAGTCTCCTGCGCCGGCGCCTGGGTGGACTCGCAATTTGCCGCCGCGGGGCCAACTCGGGCCTAAGACTTCGGCGCGAGGGGAGCATACCAAGCCCTGCCGCCCAGCGCAAGCATCGCCGGTTTCGTTCCTGTCCAAGGGGAGCATGCGCTGGATGAGCACCATGTTGCGTGCCCGCAACGCCGCCCCTGGGGGCGCGGGCCGCTGGCCCGCAGTGCCGCCCGTGGGGTAGGGCTCCTGCCCTGCGTACCGTCGCCCTCCGGGCGGCGGCAGCGACAGTCGTCTCCGCCGGCCCCCCGATCTTCATCCCGCCGCAGCGCTCTGGGGCGCGGGCCGCCGGCCGCAGTTCCGCCCGTGGGGTAGGGCTCCTGCCCTGCGTACCGTCGC
>JAKAUF010000113.1 GCA_021827785.1 Acidobacteriota bacterium
CGGATGCTCCCGCAGATACAGTCCCAGCCGAAGACTCAGCTCGCGGAGCAGGTACTGGTGCCGGGCTTTTGGGCTGGGGCTCATGTACAGCTCCCCGGCAATGATTTCGTAGCGGAACCGGTCGTTCGGCAGCCGGGCGAAATCCTCGGCGTTGAGCCGCGCGCTGGCGGTTTTGGCCATGGCCTACCCCAGCCCAATTGTAGCGGCTATTTCCAGACGCGGATCATGACCACGCCATGCGACGGCACCACGGCGCTGTACTGGTGCTGGTGCAGGCCGCGGTCGGCATGGGCCCACAGGTCGCGGACGTGCATCGGGCCTTGCTGCCCGATCTCGCCCCAGGTCGCCGTCACCCGCGCCGGCTTGCCGCCGCGGTTGAACAGCGCCATCGCCCACTGCCCGTGGCTGAGCGGCTTGGCCCAGACCTCGGTGTGCCCATAGCGGGCGACGCGATAGCCCTGGTGGCCGGCCGGATCCTGGTCCACCGCGATCACCTCGCGGTTGGTCAAGATTTCCCGCGTCGCCGCCGACATATGGCGCAGGTCATTGCCCGCGATCAGCGGCGCCGCCAGCATCGCCCACAGGCTGAAGTGGGTGCGGTATTCGGTGTCGGTCATGCCCCCGTTGCCCACTTCCAGCATGTCCGGATCGTTCCAATGGCCGGGGCCGGCGTAGCGCGCCAGGCGGCTTTGGTGGAAGCCGATGGCCGACATGCGCGCCCAGCTGTCGTTGATGTCGCCGGTGGTGCGCCACAGGTTGCCGCCGATCGCCGGCGCCCATTTCCACGGGTCCTGCCAGCCGTACTCGCACAGGCTGAAGACGATGGGCCGCCCGGTGGCGCGCAGCGCCTTCGCCATCTGCGTGTAGACCCATTGCAGTTGCTGCGGCTTGTACTTCTCCCCGGCGCTGCACCAGTCGTACTTCAGGTAATCAATGCCCCACTTGGCGTAGGTCTCGGCGTCTTGGCGCACATGCCCATAGCTGCCCGTATAGCCGGCGCAGGTCTTCGGCCCGGGTGAGGAATAGATGCCCAGCTTGAGACCCTTGGAGTGGACGTAATCGGCCAAGGCTTTCATGTTGGGGAATTTGGCGTTGGAGGTGATTTCGCCGTCCGGCTTGCGCGGGCCTTCCCAGGTGTCGTCAATGTTGATGTACTCATAGCCAACCGCCTTCATTCCGCTCGCCACCATGGCGTCGGCTTCCTCGCGCACGATGCGGGCGCTGACGCGGTGGGCGAAGTGATTCCAGCTGTTCCAACCCATCGGCGGCGTCGGCGCCAGCTTGCGGGCATAGGCCTCGGGGCTGAGCGGCTTGGGGCCGGAATGCGCCCAAGCGGGCAGCGCGACGGCAATCAGGGCTAAGCCAAACGCGGACAAAACACGGCGCAGCGGACCGGTCATCAACAGCCTCCAAGGGGCGGATAGGAATGTAGGCAAACGGGCCGATTGTACACCCGCGGCCGGGCGCACCGGAAACGGACGGTCCTGCTCGCCGGGGCCGCGCCTTTTGCTCGGGGAGCAAAGCGGGCGCGGAAAGGCCGCGAAATTCCGCGCGCCGCAGGCGCGCCGGCAATCGTTGCGGCCCGCCCCCGGCAAGCGAAGCGGCGCGGCCCCCAAAGCCGGGGTCCCCAATTGCGCAGCGGTGCGCGTTGGGGCGGCCCGCCGCGCTGGGGCCCGCGCCAAGCAATTTTGCCGGGCTATCATAAAAAGGTTGTGAAGCCGCCGTTACTGCTTTTGGCCGCCGCCGTGGCTTTGGCCTTGGTGGTGTTCTTTTCCGATCCCGGCCGCGCGAATATCGCCCCGCCCGCCGCCAGCGCCAGCGCCGCGGCGCCGGCGGCGGCCAGCCCGCAGCAGGCCGCGGCCGGCCAGCTCGTGTTGGAGCGCTGCGGCACCTGCCATTCCCTCGACCGCCTGGCCCAGCACCGCCAGGGCCGCGCCGGCTGGGAAAACACCATGCGGACCATGGCCCAGCTGGGCGCCAGTTGGGCGCCCAATGAACAGCCGGTCATCTTGAACTATCTGGTCCAGCACTTCGGCCCGCGCTAACCACCGGCCCGCTGGGCGCCGCTCGGAATGCCGTCATGAACCCACCGGCCGCCGTGAACCCAGCGGACGAAGCCCAGCGGCAAAAGGCCGCGCGCTTTCGCGCCCTGCACCACCAGCCGGAAGCTTTCATTCTGCCCAATCCCTGGGACGCGGGCTCGGCGCGCCTGCTGGCCCATGCCGGCTTCGCCGCCCTGGCCACCACCAGCATGGGCCATGCCTTCTCGCAGGGAGTGGTGGATTATGCCCTGGGCCGGGAGCGCACGCTGGCCTACGCCGCCGCCATCGCCGCCGCCTCCGAACTGCCGGTCAGCGCCGATCTGGAAAACGGCTTCGGCGACGCGCCCGCGGCCGCCGCGGAGACGATCCGGCTGGCTGCCGCCGCGGGCGTGGTGGGCGGCTCGATTGAAGATTCGACCGGCGATCCGGACCGTCCCATCTATCCCTTGGAGCTGGCCGCGGAACGCGTCCGCGCCGCGGCGGAGGCGGCCCGCGCCGTCCCATCCGGTTTCACGCTGACCGCGCGGGCGGAAAATTACCTGCACGGCCGTCCCGATCTCGCCGACACCATCCGCCGCCTTCAGGCGTATCAAGAAGCCGGCGCCGACGTGCTCTATGCCCCTGGCCTAAAAACCCGCGATGAGATCGCCGCCCTGGTCCGTTCCCTGGATCGCCCGGTCAGCGTCCTCGCCGGGCTGTCGGGGCCCGCGCTCAGCCGCGCCGAGCTTTCCGCTCTCGGCGTCAAGCGCATCAGCCTGGGCAGCACGCTGTACCGCACCGCGATGGGCGCCTTCCTGCGCGCGGTCCGCGAAATGGCCGAGTCGGGCACGTTCCGCTTCGCCGCCGCGGCGGCCAACTCCCGCGAAATCGCCGCCATGCTCGCGCCGCCCGCCGGCGGCTAACGCGAACCCCGCGCGGCCAACCGGGCGCCGCGGCGCACGCCCCGGCGGCTTTGTCCATGGCCGTGGCGGGGGAAGGGGCCGCAGGCGCCGGCCCCAGATCG
>JAKAUF010000262.1 GCA_021827785.1 Acidobacteriota bacterium
ATTGTTGTATGCTGGCCATTGTTTTCCCGAACCCTTGTCCGCAGCATAGACCCTCGGCGCCCGGCCATGAACTCCGGCGGCCCCAACCGCCCGCCGGATGCGGGCGCGCGGCGACAGCGCCATCCCCCCACCGTCGCTTCTCCGCCTAGGGCTTGGCCGCCGCGGGCGCCACGAACTGCCCGATCACCGCCTGCGCCACGTGCGCCAGCACCAGTAAACCCGGGTTCTCTGCCGTCCATTGGTGGTCCGCAAATCCATAGGCGAATCCGGCCAGCACGATCGGCCCGGCCGGCGTGGTCGCCACGCCTACATCGTTGCGCACGGCGTCCAGGGCCCCGGTCTTGTGCGCCCAGCTTACCGCGGGAAACGCGGCCATGTAGCGCGGAAACGCGTTGTTGTCCTGCTGATCGGTCAGGATTTTGAGCATATGATCGCAGGCCCCCGGGGTCAGAATCTTGTGCTCCTCGATCATGGTCAGCAGCCGCACCATGTCCGCCGGCGTCGTCTCCCCTAATCCGAACTTCTTTTCTCCCGCTGAGCGCGGGCGCACCGCATGGAACACATACGCATAGAGCGTCGTATGCCGCAACCCCAGCCGCCGCATGCGCGCATTGACCGCCCCGATCCCGACCGCCCGGATCACCATGTTGGCCGCGGTATTGTCGCTGAGGTCAATCATCAGCGTGATGGCGTCCCCCAGCGTCAACCGCGGCGCCGGCGTCAGCGCGAAAAATTGCAAGATCCCCGATCCCGGCACCTGGTCCCAAGCCGTGAGCGGCGCCACCTGCGACCAATGCAGCTTCCCTTCCTGCATCTGATAAAAGGCCTCCACCATGACCGGCAGCTTGATGACCGACGCCGTCGGCACCTGGCGGTTGGCGTTGAGACCAAAATGCGCCCCGCTCTTGAGCGCCACCCCAGCTACGGCTAGCTTTCCCGGAAACTGCGCCGCAATCGCCCGCAGTTTCCGTTCCAGCGCTTGGCGCGGATTGCTCGCCGCGGCTTGCAAAGCGGAGGCAAACAGGCATACTGTGCAAGTAATTGCAACCACCACTTGTCGTCTAGTCACTCCGCAACCGCGCGACTGCGATTCGAGCATGAATCCCCTCCTGAACTCATTACCCAGAGTGCAAAAACCTTCGCACCCCATGCAAGATTTTTCCTATTCGCGCGCGGTGCAGTGGGCGATGACTGCCGCTCGCGGCGGCGCAAAGGCAGTAAATGCCGCAGTTTTGCCCGTTCTTCTGGAAATCCCCTCCGATTCCCATAGTGGCCACTAGCGTGCAACAAAAACCCAGTGGCCAAAGGCGGCCATGCGATGACGGAGGCTTGCGTCTTGGGTAGACAGGGAGGTCGTGGTGCGGGCAGGCTGGCCCTAGCCGTACCCGTTGCTGCGCGCAGCGGGCCGGGTGATCGCGGCTCTGCCGCCACCAGCCCCGCCGCCGAACGGCGCCACTGGGAACGCATCCCTGTCACCATTCCCCTATTCGTCCGCGCCGTGGCCGACGGACGCCGCGTGCTGGAGTTCGCCAACGTTCTGAACATTAGCGCGGGCGGGGCGCTGCTGGCGGTTCGTCGCTATGTCCGCCACCCCACCAAGGTTTCTCTCGAGATCCCCGCGGCTCCCGTCGCCGAAACCGCCGCGCTGCCCGCTTCCGCCCGGCTCATTGAGGCCCGGGTCCTGCGCGTTCAGTCCGCCGAGCGTTCTTTCCTGTGGGCGGTTCGTTTCACTCGCCCCCTCGCCGCCACTGCTCGCCGTTCCCGCGCGGCCGCGGCCCGGCGTCCCCGTACCGCTCCAGCCACCGCCGTGAACGGCAAAAAATCGCCTTTCCCCAACCCGCCGCGCCCCGCCAACTGACCAACCGACCGACGTCGCGCCATTTACTGGCGCTCCGTCGCAAGTTTGGCGTCCCCGGCGCGTGGCCTTTCACCGCCGCACATGGCGCGCGGTTGCGGCCAGCTGAAGTTGAATCCGCCTGGGCAGCAGCCGGCGCAACGCCGGATCCAACCTTAACCCCGTTTCGATTTCCCAGCGCGCCGGTTGGGTCAGCCCGCCATGGCTTCGCGCCAGCAGCATCCCGAGCGCCACGTGCGCCTTCCCCATCGCCGGCGCCAGCGCAATTACTTGCCGCAACGCAGTCTCCGCGGCGCCCTTCTTCCCCTGCCGCTCCAGAGCCGCGGCCAAGTTGAGGCGTGCGCCGACATCCAACGGCGCCGCTGCCAGCGCGGCGCGAAACTGCCGCGCCGCCGCCGCGGCGCGCCCCTGCGCCAGCAGCACCAGTCCCCAGTTACTGCGTGCCTTCGGATACGGCCGCCGCAACCGCACGGCCAGCGCGAACTGCCGCACCGCACCCCGCGCGTCGCCGCTGAGCGCCAGCACGCTGCCCAGATCGTTGTGCGCGGCGGCATAGCCGGGTGCCGCGGCCGCCGCCCGCCGGAATGCCGCCGCGGCCGCCTGTAGTTGGCCGGCGTGCCACAGCGTCATGCCGCGGTCCGTCTCCTGCTCCGCGCGCAGCCGTGCCTTCCGCGCCTGGATCCGCGCCCGCAGGCGGGCGAACGCCTGTTGCGCCTCCGCCGGCCGCCCGGCCGCCCTTAACGCCGCCGCCAACCCAGCCAACGCCGCCACCGAACTCGGCTGCGCCGCCAGCGCACGGCGAAACAACGCTTCGGCCCGCCGAGCTAGTCCCCGGCGCAGGTCGGAGTCCGCCAAACCCAGCAAAGCCGGCGGATAAGCCGGCCCCAATGCCAGCGCCGCGCGAAACTCCGCCGCCGCCGCGGCCGGATGGCCCAGTTGGCTCGCAATTTGGCCCAGCCCAACGTGCACGAACATCGCCGCCGGTCCGCACCCCGCCGGCCGGGCATCCTCGGCGCAAAACCGCCCAAGACCGCCTCCGCCCCCTTGCAGCGCGGCGTGAAATTGCGTCGTGGCGCGCGGCAACGCGCCCAGCCGCAACAGTGCTTCGGCGGCGAAAAAATGGGCGCTCGCCAGCCCGGGCGCGCAGCGCGCGGCGCGCAGATCATCCTTGGCCGCCGCGGCCCAG
>JAKAUF010000187.1 GCA_021827785.1 Acidobacteriota bacterium
TGTTCGCCTCCGCTCCGCGCTGCCACGCCGGCTAACGCTCGCACCACCGCGCGCGGCCCTCCGCCCCCGCGCTCCCGCCCGTGCAATACCCGCACCCTTCGCCCTTTTTCCCACCCGCGCGCTCCCAACCGCCCAACGCCTGCATCGTCACACAGACTCTTCAGCCCGCGCTAGCCCCGCGGCGCGGCCGCGGCATTACGGCCACGCCGCAACCGCCAGTTTCCCGCCCGGCAGGCGCTGCAACTCCGGCGCATACAGCCCAACGTACCGCCGCCGCCACCAACGTCCCGTGCGCCGCAACGTGGCCAGCGAGGTGAACCTATACCGCCAAAGCACCGCGCGCGCATAGCGCGGCGGGCGCTGGCCGAACGGATTGCCGGCGAACAGCGACAGCACCGCCCCATCGCCGCGCAGCAGTTCCGCCTCGCACCGCACCACCCATGGCGTCTGCTGCCAGGGCCCGCGCGCGGCGAACCACAGATTCCAATCGAAGCGCGGCTGGTACGGCGCGTAAATGCCCGGTGCTTGCCGACGCCGCTGCGGCTTGAATCGGAACGGGTACGCCGTCCAATGCTTCCCGTCCCGCGAGCCCTGGAACTCGATTTCATACTGCGACCGCGTCATGCGCGCGAACAACCCGTATTGGTTGGCCACGCGGAACGGCGCCAGCGCCGCCACCGGCGCCGTCGGCAGCGGCAGCCGCGGCCAGGGCATCCACAGCAGCAGCGCCAGCGTCGCGTACAGCACCCAGCCGAGCGTGATCCCCTCCAGCCATCGCCGGCCGCGGCCATGCGACGGCTGGGCCCCCGCCCCGCGGCGCGCATCCGGGGGCGGCATCGGCTGCGGCGCCGCGGCAGCGGCTGCCGCCGCCATCGCCGGCGCTCCGGCGGGCCCATCCTCGCCCGCCGCGGCCGCCGTTGCGCCTCGCCGCCGCCGGCGCCATCGCTCCCGCATTCCCTCGATCCAGCCGTCATCCAGCAGCAACACTCCCAGCGCCAGCATGATCCAGTTGATGAAGGCGTAATTCGCCGTCAACGCCAATCCCACCTGAAACACCGTGCTCACCACGAACAGCCCCAGCCGCAGCCGCCGCGTCGTGAACAGCAGCCACGCCAGGCCCAGCTCCAGCACCAGCGTGGCCAGCGCCATCGCCGCCTGAAAACCGTGCGGCAAATGCTGGCAGAAATAGCCGATCCAGGTGGGCAGCGGGTTGTTTTGGTAGTACTGATCCAGCGCCGTCAGGTGGCGCCACTCCGGATCTCCGCCCAGCCACTTCGCCAGCCCGGATTCGAAGTAAATGCGGAACCACAGCCATTGCAGCAGGAACACGCTCGCCGGCGTCGGCGGCTCCTCCCGCCCCAATCCCGGCCGCCGCCCTCCGGGAGCCAGAAACAGCGCGATCAGCCCCGCCGCCAGCAGCATCCCGTCGGATTGGTAATTGGAAAAGTCCCGCGCCGCCGCCACGAAGGACAAGTACAGCACCTCCGCCGCCGCCACCGCCGCCCGCGGCCAGCGGTTCAGCGTCAGCAGCGCCGATGCCGCCAGCCCCGCCCAAGCCAGCGCTTGCAGCGCCGCATGGCCGTTCCCCAGCCACAGCAGCGTGGGCGCCAGCCAAAACCGGCTCGGTCCGAAATGCGCCGCCACGGCGCGGAGATAATTGCGCGCCGGCAGCAGCCCCCGCGGTCCAATCAGGCCGTTGATTTGAAAGAGCAGGGAAAGGAACGCGGAAAAAAAGATCAGCCCCAGCCCGCGGAGAAAAATCCACCGCGGCCATGCGTGGCTGCTCGCCCCCGCCGTTTCCGGCGCCAGCCATCGCTCCGGGCCCCAGCGTCGTGGGCCCCTGGAACTCCGCGGCTTCATCGCGCCGCCTGCGGCCGCCGGCCGTGGCGGCGCTCCCCGGCCGCCCCTGTGAGCGCGTCGCTCGGCCCCCGCGCCGGATTACTGGTTAAGACCGTGCGTGCCGATCTTGGCCAGCAACGTCTTATACGAAACGCCCAGCCGCTCCGCCGCCTTGCTCTTGTTCCACTTGCATTCTTGCAGCGTCCGCAGCAGCAGCGTGCCTTCGGCGATGCGCGCCGCCCGGTCCGAGACTTCTCCCAGCGTCCCTTCCCAATGGAACCCCTCCGGCAGGCCCAGCTCCGCGGCGTGGGGCAGCGTGGCGCTGCGCCGCGGCTGGATTTGCAGATGCTCCGCCGTGATTTCCTCGCCATCGGCTAAGATTACGGCCCGCTCGATGGCATTTTGCAACTCCCGCACGTTGCCCGGCCAGTGATAGGCCAGCATCGCCTGCTTCGCCGCCGCTCCCAGCCGCAGCGCCGGCCGCTTCAATTCCCGGCAAAACTGCAGCACGAAGGCGTTGGCCAGGGCCAGCACGTCCTCGCCCCGTTCCCGCAAGGGCGGAATCGTGATGGGAAACGCCGCCAGGCGGAAATACAAATCCTCGCGGAATTGTTTGTCCGCGACCGCCTGTTGCAAATCGCGGTTAGTGGCCGTAATGATGCGGACGTCCACCTGAATCGTCTGCACGCCGCCCACGCGCTCGAATTGCCGCTCCTCCAAGACGCGCAGGATCTTCGCCTGGATCGCCGGCGGAATCTCGCCGATCTCGTCCAAAAAAATCGTCCCGCGGTGCGCCAGTTCGAACTTCCCCAGCTTGCGCGCCGTCGCTCCGGTGAACGATCCCTTCTCATGCCCGAACAGTTCGGTCTCCACCAGCGTCTCCGGAATCGCCGCGCAGTTGATGGCCACGAACGGCTGCTGCGCCCGCGGGCTGAGGTGATGAATGGCCCGCGCGAACAATTCCTTGCCCGTGCCGCTTTCGCCCAGCAGCAGCGCCGTGGTTCCCGTGCCCGCGATGCGTTGCAGCGCCGCCGCCGCCTGGCGCATGCTCTCGTGCTCGCCGATGATTCGCGGAAATCCATACCGCGCCGCGAACTCCTCCTTCAGCAGGATGTTTTCCCGCAGCAGCTGCACCTGGCTGATGGCCCGCCGCAACAGCAGCGTCAAGTGCGCTAAATCCAGCGGCTTTTGGATGAAGTCGTAGGCCCCTTCCTTCATCGCCCGCACCGCGTCTTCGATCGAGCCGTACGCGGTCATGATGATCACCGGCGTGTGCGGCGCGTGCTCCTGCACTCCGCGCAGCACCTCCAGCCCGCTGCCCCCCGGCAGCTTCAAATCCGTCAGCACCGCCGCGAATTGATGGCGCCGCAGTTGTTGCGCCGCCGCCGCCGCGTCGCCGGCGTCGCTGACCTCGAAGCCTTCCTTGCCGAGGGCGGTCTTCAGCATCAGGCGGAGGTCGTGCTTGTCCTCCACCACCAGAATGGGTTCATGGGGCACTGAGCCGAATGTAGCAGATTCGCCCGCTGCCGCAGCGCCTTCCGCCGCGGTGCTATGCTGGCCCGGAGTTCAGTCCCGCGTCCGCCGCCGCCGCGCGCAACCGCCTGGCCGCGCGCCCGCCGCCGCGGTGCTGCAAACGCCCTATCCACCCATGCCCGAACGTATCTCCGCACCGACCGTCATTCCCGCCGCCGGCTCCAAACCCAAGCGCATCGAGGAATTCTTTGGCCGCGTCAATACCGGCGGCAGCGCCGTCAGTATCGCCCGCATGGTTAGTCCCGCCGGCTGGGCCGAGCCGGGACAGACCCCCGAGTTTGACGAATACACCGTCGTCTTACGCGGTGTCTTGCAGGTGGAAAGCGCCGCCGGTTGCTGGCGGATTGCGGCCGGCCAGGCTATCCTGGCCCGTCGCGGCGAATGGATCCGCTATAGCACCCCCGGCGCCGAAGGCGCCGAATACATTGCCGTATGCATCCCCGCGTTTGCTCCCGCCTCCGTACATCGCGATTCCGAATAACCGGCTTCCCCGGCCAAATCGCTCCTGGCACCTGGCGCAAATTTCTCTTGAGACGGCGGGTTGGACCCCGCGCGCGGTGGCGCGCGCATCTGCCTCTTGCTGCGCTCGCGCAAGGCGCGGCCACAGCGCTCCGTGAGGCTTCAGTCCGCGACAGCCCCGCAGCGCCAACGAAGCGCTTGACAGGCGCGAACATTCCGCCGGCCCACGCAGGACGGCGCGGAATAACGCTCTCGGTAACATTCTGGAGTCACCTCGCCAGGGGGGTTGACAAGCTCGACATATTTTGTCAATCGTAGTGCCATTCAGTCCACACGGAGGATGGTGTATGTGTGGAAGCGCGTTTGCGCCCGATTGGCGGCAGGGCTTGAGCCCACGCAAGCGCCAGATCATGGAAGCGATCTGCCGTGGTCTGGCCCGCAAGGAGATCGCCGCCCATTTGGGCATCTCTCCCGAGACAATCAAGCAGCATACCCAGGAGCTCTATCAAATGGCCGGTGTTCATTCCGGCAAGGAGCTTCTGGCCCAGCTCATGGATTTCCGCTGGCCGCAGCCATTTGCTGAGCTGCTGGCCGCCATGAGCCGCGGAGACCTGCACCAGGCGTTGCTGGCCAAGGCCGGCGAAGTGCTGCCCGGCGCCCACCCACGCCTCGTCGCGATGCCGGACCTGGAGGAACCGGCTCGCCAAGCCGTCAGCCGGGGCGAATGCTGGGTGGGGCATGGCGGGTCCGGCGAGGTCTTTTATGTCCCCTGCTGGCTGCCTCCCGACTATGTAGCGCTCGCCGTCAGCGCTCCCGTGTCGCCGGGCGGCGCTCTCATCGAGCAAATGCAACTGCTGGGCATGGTGGCGCAAGCTCGCGCCGCTTGGTTGCCGTCCGCCGAGGCGGCGGCGCCAAACCAGCAGCCGAAGCTGCCACCGGCGAAGTTCGCGGCTTCGGGTCCGCCGTTGGCGGCGCCGTCCGCGTAGCGCTGCCGTGCGCCGGCCGCCCGCACCTCTCGCGGGGGCCGCGCCATTTGCTCGGGGAGCAAAGCGGGCGCGGAAAGGCCGCGAAATTCCCCGGCGCCGCAGGCGCGCCGGCAATCGCTGCGGCCCGCCCTGCAGCGACGCGGCGCGGCCCCCAATGCCGGGGTCCCCAACGCGCAGCGGCGCGCGTTGGGGTGGGCAGCCGCGCTGGGGCCCGCGCCAAGCAATGCGCGGCGCGCCGCCCCGCGGTGCGGCGCCCCGCGCCGCCCATGGCGGGCGCGGCTAAACTGAGAAGCGATGCCCGCCTCGCCGCCCGCCGCCGCTCCGGCGCCTGCTGTCCTGCGGGACCGCCTCGCCGCCATTCTCGCCCCGCTGGCCGCGCCGGAAGCGCCGTTCGCCGCCTACGCCGCCGCCGCGCGGCAGTTGGAGCGTGAGATCGCCCCGCATGCCGCCGCCGCCGGCCTGCGCCCCGTCCGCGCCTTCCTGGCCCGCTCCGTCACCGTTGAACCTTGGTTGCCGTTTCTCTGCGTCGAGGCCGTCCGCGCCGGCTTTTGGCTGGCAATCACCGTCGGCGGCTATGGGAGTTTCATAGACGAACTGATGAATCCCGATGGCGCGTTACACTCCGCCGCGCCGGATGTAGTGCTGTTCTTGCCCGACCGCGAGGATGTCGCCGGCCAGCTCCGCGCGCTCTGTGCCGCCGGTGATGGCCCGGCCGTGGTCCGGGAAACCGAATCCGCCGCCCAGGGCCTGGAGGACCTGCTCACCGCCTGCCGCCGCTATTCTCCCCGCGCTCGCCTGCTGGTCCAGGGCTTGGTGCTGCCTCCGGAACCCGCGCTGGGCGCGGTCGCCGACGCCAACCAGGGCTACGGCGAGGCCTGGGCCGTGAGCCAGCTCAACCACCGCCTGGCCGCCGTCTGCCGCCGCCTCGGCGACGCCGTTTTCTTCGATCAGGACGCCCTCGCCGCCGCCCATGGCCGCGCCACCTGGCGCGACGAGCGCATGTTCCGCTTCAGCCGGGTGGCCGTCGCCGCCCCGCGCTTTCCCGCCTACGCCGCCGCTATGGTCCGCTGCCTCCGGGCCTTGTATTTCCCGCCGCGCAAGGTGCTGTGCACCGACCTGGACAACGTCCTCTGGGGCGGCATCCTGGGAGAGGATCTCGCCGCCGGCATCGCTACCGGCGCCGCCTTTCCCGGCAATTGCTACCGCGAATATCAGTTGCAGCTCCGTCATCTCGCCGCCCGCGGCGTTCTGCTGGCGATCGTCAGCAAGAACGATGCAGCCGACGTGCGGGAAGCCTTCGCCCGCCGCCGCGCCGACCTGGCCCTCGGGCTGGAGGATTTTTGCGCCGTGAAGATCGGTTGGGAAGACAAGGCCGCCTCCCTGCGCGCCCTCGCCGCCGAGTTGTCCCTCGGCCTGGACAGTTTTGTCTTCGTGGATGATTCGCCGGTGGAATGCGAAGCCGTCCGCCGCCAATTGCCCGAGGTGCTGGTCCTGCAAGCCCCCGCCGCCGAGCCGTGGCGATTAGCCCCAATGCTCGCCGCCTGTCCCGCCTTCGACACCTTGGCCATCACCGCGGAGGACCGCCGCCGCGGCCAGGACTACCAGGCCCAATCCCGCCGCGCCGCCCTCCAGCAATCGGCCGCCAGCCGCGAGGATTTTCTCGCCTCCTTGCAAATGGTCTGCGAGATCGTTCCCGCCGCCGACGCTCCCATGGCCCGCGCCGTCCAGTTGACGCAGAAGACCAACCAGTTCAACCTCACCACCCGCCGCTACGCCGCGGCCGAAATCGAGCGCTTGGCCCAATCCCCGGGCGGCATCGCCCTGGCCATTCGCCTTCGCGACCGCTTCGGCGATGCCGGCGTCGTCGGCCTTGCCCTTTGCCGCATGGAAGGCGCCGACTGCCGCATTGACACCTTCTTGCTTTCTTGTCGCGTCATCGGCCGCGGCGTGGAGACCGCCCTGTTATGGCGCCTCGCCCGCCAGGCCCAGGCGCAGGGCGCTCGCCGCCTGGTCGGCGAGTTCCTTCCCACCGCGAAAAACGCGCCGTGTGCGAGCTTTTACGCCGATCATGGCTTCCGATCCGCCGGTGCCACCGCCGACGGCGCCGGCCGCCTGTACCATTTCGACCTCACCGCCGCGATTCCGCCCCATCCCGCCTGGATCCAACTAGGCGCGGCCTCCGGCGGCGCTTAGGCCGATGAGTTCCCCGGCCGCGCCGGCCCCTCCGCCCGTGGAACAGGCTTTAGCCTGTGCGCGGCAGGCTTCAGCCTGCCGTCCCGGCCCGCGTCGCGCGTCGCCGCCCCGCCCTACCTCGGCGCTGGGCCCTGCACCACCTGCACCAGCCGCTGCGGCTGAATCCACTTCCGGAAGGCCGCCTGCACCTGCGCCGCCGAAAGCCGCAGATAGGCCCGCGCCGCGATGTACGGCTCATTGAGCGGCAGCCCCAGGTCGGCCCGGGACAGCCAGCCTTCGGCGATGCCGTCCACGCTGGATTCGCTCAGCGGAATCTGCCGCAGCAGCACCGCCTTGGCTTCGGTCAAATGGAACTGCGGCACCGGCTGCTGCCGCATCTGCTCCAAATCCCGTTGCACGATGGTCCGCGCCTTGGAGACGTTCGGCGGATCGCAGCCGAAGTTGACCGTGTACGTGGCGCGCCGCCGGCCGGCGTCGAACGACGACGCCACGTAATACACCAGCCCGCTGTTTTCCCGCAGGTCGCGGTAGAGCCGGCTGGCGAACAGCCCGCCGCCCAGGACGTAATTGCCCAACTGCACCGCGTAATACTGCGGGTTGAACCGGTTCAGGCCCACCGTCTCCGCCAGCGTCACCCGGTCCTGCACCCGGCTGGCATCAGGCACGTGGCTGTTGCCGGGCCGGTTCGGCGGCACCGCCGGCAGCACCGTCGGCGGTTTGGGTCCGTGATTGCGCCAGCCGCCGAAGTCTTGTCGCACCGCCGCTTCGGCCGCCGCCGGCGTAATATCACCGATCACCACGATGGTGGTCAGGTCCGGCCGGAAGACCCGTCGCTGATAGGCCTTGACCTGCGCCAGCGTCAGCCCCTGCACTGTCTTCGGCGTGGTCTGCCGCAGCGTCGGATCGTGCGGCGGAAACAGCGCCAGGCGCAGCGCGCGGCTGGCCAAATACCCCGGACTTTGCAGCCGTCCCGCCGCCAGACCCGCTTCCTGTCCGCGGCTGATGGCGAACGCCTGCGCCGGCAGCGCCGGGTGCAGTTCGTTATCCGCCAGCAGCCGCAGCCCGCGGTCGAACTGCGGCGCCAGCACTTGCAGGGAAAAGTCCGTTCCCGCCGCCTCGTTCGCGCCGATCTGATCCAGCGCCCGCTGGAAGGCCAGGCGGTTCAGCGTCGTGGTGCCGTAGGAGAACAGATCCGACAGCACATCCCCCACGCCATCTTGTCCCTGGGGCGTTTCCAAGTCGGCATTGTGCCGGATGTGGCCGTACACGCTGACCGTGTCGCTGACCTTCTCCGGCTGCACGATCAGCCGCAGTCCGTTCGCCAGGGTCGTCACCACCGGCCGCGTCGTCTGCCGCGGCACGCGCAGGTGAAAGAGCGCCGCCGACGCCCATTTCGGCAAGGGCACGGGTTTCACCCGCTTCGGCGTGAACGACTCCGCCCCGCCGAACGTCGCGTGCGAGACCGGCTTGCCCGAAGGCTGCGGCACCAATAGCGCCTGGATGGAGTGCGCCGGCAGCAGGTATTCCCGCGCCACGCGGTTCACCTGCGCCACCGTCACCCGCTGGATCGCCCGCACGTCATCCTGCGGCGAGCGCCGCCCTTCCACCGCCACCGCCTGCGACCACGCGTTGGCCAGTCCCATGACGGAGTTCTTGTTCAACTCCGAACTCAGCAGTTCGTCCCGCTTGGCCGCCGCCACCAGGCTCGGCGATACGCCCTGGCGCACATCCGCGGCCAGAATCCCCTGCATCTCCGCCAACAGCTGGGTTCCGTTGCCGCCGCGGGGATAGGCGGCGAACGCCAGCCCCATGCTGGCCTGCGGCAGCGGCGCCATCTCAAACGTCGCGTATAGCGCCTTGCCCTGCGGCACCAGCCCGTACAGCGCTCCGCGTTGGCTGGCCAGCACATCCGCCAGCACTTCCGCCGCCGCGTAGTCCGGGCTGGCCGTGCCCGGCATCCGGTAGGAAAGATAGGCCGAACCGTACGGCTGGTCGCTGGTGAACTTCAGCGTCTCCGCCTGCACCGGCTGCAAATGCATCGCCGGGCGCGCCGGCAGCTTCTTGGCCGGAATGCCGGCGAACAGCCGCTTCACCTCCCGCACCACCGCCGGCGGGTTCACGTCCCCGACGATGATCATCACCGCATTGTTGGGCGCATACCATTCATTCCAAAACCGCCGCAGCATCGGCGCCGTGGTGCGGTTGAAGCTGGGCCGCGTGCCCAGCCCGATATTCTCCAGCGGCGTGCCCCGGAACATCGCCGCCACCAGCCGGATATAAAAGTGAAAGCTGGGGTTGGAATAATCCCGCGCCACCTCCTGCTCGATCGCCCCCCGCTCTTTGTCCCAGCTCGCTTGCGTGTCGTCCACGCCGCGCATGCGGATGGCCTCGATGTGCAGCGCCAAGTCCAGATCCGCCGCCGGCACGTTGAAGAAATACTGCGTCACCGTTTGCTGCGTATCGGCGTCGAAGTATCCGCCCATCGCCGCCGAGATCTCATTCAGTTGCGCCGCGGAAAGCCCCGGGCTGCCGCGGAACATCATGTGTTCCTGCGCATGCGCCATGCCGGGAAATCCGGGAGGGGTTTCAATGGCGCCCACCCGGTAGTTGACCATCGTGGTCGCCGTCGGCGCCAGCGTGTTGCGCACCACGATGACCCGCAGCCCGTTCTTCAGCGTGGCCCGCAGCACCGTGCTCCCGTGGTGGGCGGCCGGCGCCGCCGCATACGCTCCGCCCGCCAGCGCCAACGCGGCCGACGCTGCGAACAACAGCGTCAGGCTCCGGAACCCCCTGGCGCGCTTCAGTCCCTGGTGTTTCGACATGGATATCCTCGCAAGCCGCCATTATGCCGCAGCCGCGGGCCGCCGCCAGGCGATCCCCGTCCCCATCCTCCCCCGGCGACTGTAGCCGACAGTCCACCCCCGCGCCTTCAGCCAGTGCTAGAATGAATCCAGCCCATGCACAAGGATGTGGAGACATTGCTCGAGGCGCAGGGCCTGGAGCAGCGTCTGAAGGAACTGGACGCCGAGATCAACTCCCTGCCGCGCCGCATCGCCCTCCTCGAAGCTCCCCTCGCCGCTCATCAAGCGGAAATTGACCGCGCCGCCGCCGCGACCGCCATGGCCCAGGCCGAACGGCGCAAAATCGAGAGCCAGATTCAGGATCTCAAGGCGCGGGTGGCGAAGAGCCGCAACCATTCCGCCGAAGTTAAAACCAATCAGGAGTACAAGGCGGTTCTGGATGAAATCACCTACTCCGAGGGTGAGATCAGCCGTTGCGAGGAGCGCATCCTCCAGTTGATGGAGGAAATTGAAGGCCATGAAGCCGCCGCCCGCGAGGTCGAGGCCAAGCGCGCCCATATCCAGGCCGAGGTAGACGCCGCCAAGGCCGAGATCCGCACCCGCACCGACGCCGATCTGGCGGAAAAGCAGCGCCTTCAGGACCAGCTCAGCGAGTTGCGCCGGGGCATCAACCCCAATACCCTGCGCCGCTACGATCGCGTGGCCCGCCTGCGCGGCCAGGCCGTCGCCGTCCTGGATCATTACGCTTGCGGCGCCTGCCGGGTGCGCTTGCGTCCGCAATTTCTCCAGGAAATCACCAGCCGGCCCGAGGAAGTGTTTTTCTGCGAGACCTGCGGCCGGCTGCTGTATGTCGCCGTCGTGACTAGCGAGGCGGCGAACGTGACCACGGCGCCGGTGGCCTAGCGCGCCCCGCGGCCGCCCGCCGCACCGGGGCCGCCATGGCCACGCTCTACCTAATCGCCACGCCCATCGGCAATCTCGAGGACCTCAGTCCTCGCGCCGCCCGCCTGCTGGCCGCCGTCGCCGTCATCGCCTGCGAGGACACGCGCCGCACCGCCAAGCTCCTGGCCCACCTTGGCGTCCACACGCCGCTGCTCAGCTATCACCAGCACAATGAGCCCCGCCGCGCCGACGCACTGGTGGCCCGGCTGCAAGCCGGCCAAGACGTCGCCCTGGTCAGCGACGCCGGCATGCCGCTGGTTTCCGACCCCGGTCTGCTGTTGGTGCGCGCCGCCATCGCCGCCGGCATCGCGGTCGTTCCGGTCCCCGGGCCGAACGCGCTGCTGGCCGCGCTCGCCGCCAGCGGCTTTCCCCCCGAGCCGTTCTATTTCGCCGGGTTCCTGCCCGCCAAGCCCGCCGCCCGCCAGCGCCTCCTGGCCGCCTGGCGCCAGCGGCCGGAAACCATCATTTTTTACGAAGCTCCGCACCGTTTGTTGGCGGCGCTCGCCGATCTGGAAGCCGCCTTCGCGGCCAGCCGCCCGCTGGTCGTGGCTCGCGAGCTGACCAAATTGCATGAAGAAATCCGCCGCGGCTCCATCCCCGAGCTGCACGCCTATTTCACCCGCCAGGAGCCCCGCGGCGAATTCACCCTGCTGCTCGGCCCCGGCGCCGCCGCCGCCGAGCCGCTGCCCACCGAGGCGGCGCGCCGCATGCAGGCGGCCGTGGCCGCCGGCCTCGATCCCAAACTCGCCGCGAAGCAAATCGCCCGCGATCTCGGCCTGCCCCGCGCCGAGGTCTTTCGCCGCTGGCAGGGCCGCTAACCGCGCGGCGCGACCCCGCGGCTACTTCTTCGCCGCCGCCGCCACCGCCGCCAGCACCCGCCCCAGGCGCTCGGTCACCTGCCGCGCCACCGGCGCCAAGGCGCTGCTTCCGGTCACCGCCAGCATCGTGCCCGCGTCCACCACGCCCGCATAGGTCCGCCCGTCGCGTTCGTAGACCACCGCGTTGCAGGGCAGCAACAACCCAACATTGACGTCGTTGGCCAGCGCCTGCTGCGCCAGCGCCGGATTGCACGCGCCCAAAATGACGTATCGCGGCGAGGCGACGCCGAGCTTTTCTTTGAGCTTGGCTTGGATGTCAATTTGGCATAGGACGCCGAATCCCTCCGCCTGGAGAGCGGCCTCCATGCTGCGCACCGCTTCCGCGAAGCCCAGCTGGACTTCCCGCACCGTGCCATACCGGCAATCGTTGTCCGCCATGTCCGCCTACCGATCCCGCATCGCCGCCTCGGCCGGCGGATGATGGGGCGCCGGCAGCGGCCGCGCCGCCTCTGTTCCCGCATCGCGATCCGATAGGTTCTGGCGCCGCGCCGCGGCGCCGCAGGCCGCCGACATTCAGGTCGGCACTCCGGCGCGCGGCAATACCCACTTCATCAGCACCACGTAGCCGCCCAGCACCAAGAGGAAAACCATCCACTCGCCCATGTGTGACCCCTTGCTTGTAGCCTATCATCTTGCCGCCCACGGCTCCCCTCGGCGCGCATCCGCCCCGCCGTTCGGCGCCCGCTTCCTCTACAATGGGAAAAGGCCCGGTTCGCCGGGCGGGCGGCGTCGCGCCGCGGAATCGAGGTGAATGCGATTTGGCCGAAGTACGACTTCAAGAAGGCGAGTCCCTGGAAAACGCGCTGCGCCGCTTCAAGCGGAAGGTGCAGCAAGAGGACATCGTCAAGGAGGTCAAGCGGCATTCGTTTTACCTCAAGCCGGGCGAAAAAATGCGCGTCAAGCAAGCCCTGGCCCGCAAGCGTAACCGCAAGAAATCCCGCCGCGACAGCGAATAGCATCGCGCCGCATTCCTCACCTCCGTAGGGGCCGTGCCGAGGCACGGCCCCTTTTCGTCTGCGTGCCGCAGGCGACGCGCCGCCCGCATCCGCGTCCGCCTTCAGCCAGTCTTCAGCGTGGCGCCGGCAGATTTTCTTTCCAAACTCCGAAACATTTGGCCTCCTGCCCGTGTCTAATAGGCAATGCCCAAACCGCCGCGGCGGAGGGAACGGAACTACCGGACTGGGAGGTGCGTATGTGGACAGGGATGCAAGCAGGGACGACCAGCGAAAAATTCGCGCCGCAGGATCTCCAGGAGTTGCGCCGCCACATCCTGGCCATGGGCGCCGATTATGACGGCGCCGCTGAAGTGATCCAGGCCTTTTTGTCCGGCCGCGGCTATGGCATCTCCCCGGAATCGGCTCGCCATGCGGTGGTGGCGTTTGGCGCCGACGGCTGCTCGCTCGGCTCCATTCGCGATCTCCTGAATCAGGCCGCGTTGGAGGCTTAGGGGCCGGCGGACTATAATCAAAAGTTCATGCCCGCCAGACTCATTCGCTCCACCACGGTGCTGTGCGTTCGCGCCGGAGACAAGGTGGTTTTGGGCGGCGATGGGCAGGTGACCATGGGCGAGGGGGTCATTAAGCACCACGCCCGCAAGATCCGCCGCCTTTACAACGAGAAGGTGCTGGCGGGCTTCGCCGGGTCCACCGCCGACGCCTTTTCGCTGTTTAGCCGCTTTGAGACCAAGCTGGAGCAGTACCACGGCAACCTTAGCCGCGCCGCCGTGGAACTGGCCAAGGATTGGCGCACCGATAAAATCCTGCGCCATCTGGAGGCCCTGCTGATCGTCGCCGATGAGCGCGACACCTTTCTGGTCAGCGGCCAAGGCGACATCATCGAACCCGACGACGGCGTCTGCGCCATCGGCTCCGGCGGGCCCTATGCGCTGGCGGCGGCGCGCGCCCTGCTGGGCCACACCCAAATGGACACGCGCGCCATCGTGCAAACCGCCCTGGAACTGGCCGCCGACATCTGCATCTACACCAATCGCGACATCACCTTGGAGGAACTCCCCTCCGTGCGCCCGCCGCGAGGCGCGGCGCCGGGCGCCGACGCGGCGGGCGAGCAGCTCCGCTAGCCGAGCGCCGCCGCGTCTCGAGTCTTTGCCATGGCACTGTATCTACCCGCCTCCGCCGAGCACCAGCCGCCGCCGCTGGATTCCCTGACCCCGCGCGAGATCATGGCCGAGCTGGACAAGCACGTCGTCGGCCAGCACGCCGCCAAGCGCGCCGTGGCCGTGGCGCTGCGCAACCGCATGCGGCGGCAAAAGCTGACCCCGGAGCTGGCCGAGGAGATCATGCCCAAGAACATCATCATGATCGGCCCCACCGGCGTGGGCAAGACCGAGATCGCCCGCCGCCTCGCGCGGCTGTCCAACTCCCCGTTTCTCAAGGTCGAGGCTTCCAAGTTCACCGAGGTCGGCTACGTTGGCCGCGACGTGGAAAGCATGATCCGCGACCTGGTGGAAATCGCCATTGACATGGTGCGGGAGGAGAAATTGGAGGAGGTCTCCGACAAGGCGGAACAAAACGCCGAGGAGCGCCTCCTGGACATCCTGCTGCCCCCCGTGCCGCCCCCGCCCGCCGCCGGCGCCGCGCCCAACGACTCGCCCGGTCCCATCCTGCTGCCCGGCGCCGGCGCGCCCCCGCCCGCCGCCGCCCGTCCCGCCGCCGACGGCGCGCGCAAAACCCGCGAAAAGCTCCGCGAGCAGCTGCGCGAAGGCAAGCTCGACGACAAGATGGTCGAGATCGAAACCCGCGAGCGCAACTTCCCCTCCTTCGAGATCATCACCAACCAGGGCGTCGAGGAGATGGACATCAACATCAAGGACATGTTGCCCAACCTCTTCGGCCAACGCACCAAGAAGCGCAAGATGCGCGTCGCCGAGGCGATGGAATACCTGATCCAGGAGGAAGAGCAGCGCTTGGTGGACATGGACCAAGTGACCCGCCAGGCCGTCGAGCGGGTCGAGCAGGGCGGCATCATCTTCCTGGACGAGTTGGACAAGATCGCCGGCCGCGAAGCCGGACATGGGCCCGATGTCAGCCGCGAGGGGGTGCAGCGCGACATTCTGCCGATCGTCGAAGGCACCACGGTCAACACGCGCTATGGGATGGTGCGCACCGACCATATCCTGTTCATCGCCGCCGGCGCGTTTCATGTCTCCAAGCCGAGCGACTTGATCCCCGAGCTTCAGGGCCGTTTTCCCATTCGCGTCGAGCTGGACTCGCTGACCGTCGAGGATTTCGTCAAGATCCTGAAGGAGCCGCAGAGTTCGCTGATCAAGCAGTACACCGCGCTGCTGGAAACCGAAGGGATCCAGCTGGTCTTCGCCGACGACTCGCTGGCCGAGATCGCGCGGCTTTCCGCCGAGGTCAACAACGCCACGGAAAATATCGGCGCCCGCCGCCTGCACACGATCATGGAACGCGTGCTGGAACAGATCTCCTTCGAGGGCGCCGAGCTGAAGGAAAAAAAGATGGTCATTGACGCCCAGTACGTGCAGGCCCAGCTCGGCAATATCGTCAAGGACCAGGACCTCTCGCGGTATATCCTCTAAGAGCTTGGGACCATCGGGCGGCAACAAGCTACGGCGCGGCGGATCAGGGCGGCGGGGCGGCGAGCCGGGCGCCGGCGCACGTGCTGCGGGTACACTTCGACCCGCGGGTGGACCGGCCCCGAAGCGGCGCAGCTACTCGCGCCGCCAATCGCCCCGCGGGGCGCGCCGGGCGGCGATCGCCCTGGCCTGCGCCGCCGGCGCCGCCTGGCTGGCGGCCTGCGCCCAAGTCGGCCCGCCGCAGCCCCCCAGCGCCAACCTCCCCGCCGCTCCCGCCGCCTTCCATATCCGCCGTCTTGGCGCGCAACTGGAACTGCGCTGGACCGCGCCCAACCAAACGACCGACGGCGTCGCCCTCCAGGGCGCGATCACCCCCTGGCTTTGCCTTTGGCCCGGCGGCGGCGCCGCGGCTCCGCCGCGGCATGTCCCCTGCCCGCGCCGGCTGCGCGTGGGCCCGGCGGAGCCGCCCGGCGGCAGTGGCGGCGCCCGGCTCCGCCTGCGCGAGCTGGCGCTGCGTTTGCCGGGCGTTCCGCCGCTGCCCGCCACCGCGCCGCGCAATTTTCATCTCGCCTTGC
>JAKAUF010000198.1 GCA_021827785.1 Acidobacteriota bacterium
GGACAACGTGGGGCTGGAGGTGGAGCTGATCACGCCGGTGGCGATGGAAAAAGGGCTGCGCTTCGCCATCCGCGAGGGCGGCCGCACCGTCGGCGCCGGCACCATCGCCGAGATCATCGCCTAGCGGTAGATTGGAAGCAGGGAGAACGAAATGCGGGAAATCATCACATTGCAATGTCCGGACTGCAAGCACCGGAACTACTCGACGACGAAGAACCGCAAGACCACCACGGAACGGCTGGAGCTGAAGAAATTTTGTCCCAAGTGCCGCAAGCATACGGCCCACAAAGAGGTGAAATAGGGCGGCACGCAACTACAGGGGTGTAGGTTTAACGGCTAGACCGCCGGTCTCCAAAACCGGATGTGGGGGTTCGAATCCCTCCACCCCTGCCAAACCAGGCGACGAACCGAGCATTCGATGGCGACGGCGACAACTCAACGCAATCGGGAAGGGAATGGAGTGGCAGGCAGCCTGAAGGATTTCTCCTCCCGCATCCGCGGGTTCTACGTGGATGTCCGTTCGGAGATGAAGAAGGTCACGCGGCCCGGCTGGACCGAGGTGCGGGACACGACCGCCGTGGTGCTGGTCTCGGTGGCCATCTTCGGACTGTTCTTTTATCTGGTGGATTTGTTCTTCACCCATACCGTGGACACGTTCTTCCTGCACCTTAGCCGCTAAGCGCGGCGGCGAGCCTTCTAAAATGGACACCCCCGAGAACCAAGCCCCTGAGCCGCAGCCGCCGGAGAACCAGGCCCCACCCTCCGCCGCGGAAGCGCCGGACGCTGCCGCGGGCGGGCCGGAAAAGCGCTGGTACATCATCCATACCTACTCCGGGTTCGAGAAACGCGTCGCCGAGAGCCTCAAGACGCGGGTGGAGTCGTTCGGGATGGAGCAGAAGCTGGGCCAAGTGCTGATCCCGACCGAGGACGTGATCGAGCATCGCGGCGGCAAGAAAGTCGTGACCACGCGCATGTTTTATCCCGGCTACGTGCTGGTCGAAATGGCGATGGACGACGAGCTCTGGCACTTGGTGAAGAACACGCCCCGGGTCACGGGGTTCGTCGGCGGCGGCCAGACCCCGACGCCGCTGACCCAGGAGGAAGTGGACCAGGTGGTGCATCGCCTGGAGGTGGGCGCCGAACATCCCCGCCTACAGGTCCGGTTCGAGAAAGGCGAGATGGTCAAGATCACCGACGGGCCGTTCGCCTCGTTCAACGGCGTGGTGGATGAGATTCACGAGGAGCGGGAGACGCTGCGCGTGATGGTGACCATTTTCGGCCGCCAGACGCCGGTGGAGCTGGAGTTCACGCAGGTGGAGAAGCAGTAAGGGAGACAAGCGGGAACGCGCATGGCGAAAAAAGTTCAAGCCGAAGTGAAGTTGCAGATTCCGGCCGGCAAGGCCACGCCGGCGCCGCCGGTGGGCACGGCCTTGGGCCCCCACGGGCTGAACCTGATGGAGTTCTGCAAGGCCTTCAACGCCAAGACCAGCGGGCGGGAGCTGGAAGGCATGAACGTGCCGGTGGTGATCACGGTCTATGCCGACCGCAGTTTCACCTTCATCACCAAAACGCCGCCGGCGGCGGACCTGCTGAAGCGCGCGGCGGGCATCGCCAAGGGCGCGGCGGCGCCGAACAAGGAATCGGTGGGCACGGTCAGCGCGGCGCAGGTCGAGGAGATCGCCCGCACCAAAATGCCGGACCTGAACGCCGCCACGCTGGAAAGCGCGGTGCGCAGCGTCAGCGGCACGGCGCGCAGCATGGGACTGGCGATTCGCGACTAGCGGAGGAGCGAGCGGAGACGGTATGGCGAAAACGGGAAAGCACATCGAAAAGGCGCGGGCGCAGGTCGAGGCGCGCAAATACACCTTGGCGGAAGCCGTGCCCTTGCTGCAAAAGCTCAAGTTCGCCAAGTTCGACGAAACCGTCGAATTGAGCGTCCGCCTGGGTGTGGATCCCAAGCATGCCGACCAAATGGTGCGCGGCACCGTGGTGCTGCCGCACGGGCTGGGCAAGAGCAAGCGCGTGGTGGTGATCGCGGCCGGAGACAAGGCCGCGGAAGCCGAGCGCGCCGGCGCCGATGTGGTGGGCGGAGAAGAAATCGTCGAGCGCATCCAAAAGGAGAATTGGCTCGACTTCGACGCCGTGGTCGCCACGCCCGACATGATGAAGTCCGTGGGGCGGCTGGGCAAGGTGCTGGGCCCGCGCGGGTTGATGCCCAATCCCAAAACCGGGACCGTCACCTTCGACGTGGCCAAGGCCGTGGAGGAGATCAAAGCCGGCAAGGTCGAGTTTCGCACCGACAAGCAGGGCCTGATCCATGCCGCGGTGGGCAAAATCTCGTTTCCCGCCGCCAACCTCGAGGCCAATGCCCGGGCGCTGCTGGCCAGCGTGGTGCGCGCCAAGCCGGCGGCGGCCAAGGGCAAATATCTGCGCGGCGTCGTGCTGACCTCGACCATGGGGCCGGGCGTGCCGCTGGACGCCTCCGAAGCGGAACAAGAGACCAAGGCCTAACGGCGAGGAAGAGGGAGACGAGGATTCGGCATGCCGCTGACCAAGGAACAAAAACAAGGCCGTATTGACACGCTGCATCAGCAGCTCGCCGCCGCCAAGGCGTTCATCGTCGGCGGCTTCGACCATCTGACGGTGAGTCAGGATCTGGAACTGCGGCGGCAGATTCGCGCCGCCGGCGGCCGCTATCGCGTGTTGAAGAATACGTTGGCGGGGCGCGCCGCCAAGGGCACCGCCGCCGAGCAGCTGTTGCAGGGCCTCAAGGGCGTCAATTCCCTGGCCTATACCCAGGGCGACGCCGTGGCCCTGGCCAAGGCGATGCAGCAGTTCGCCAAGGACAACCCGGCGATCAGCTACCGCGCGGGCTGGGTGGAGGGCCGCTTGCTGAGCGCGGCGGAAATTGACCGCCTAGCGGCGCTGCCGTCCCGCGAGCTGCTGATGTCCAAGCTGTTGTACGTGCTGCAAGCTCCTGCCCAGCGCTTGGCGACCGCCGTCAACGCCGTCGGCCGCAACACGGCCGCGGTGCTGGATCAGGGCGTCAAGCAGGGCAAGTTCAAGGCGTAACGCCGCAAGACGAAATTTTTTCTATTTTTTGCAGAGGGAGAGCTTAACTGAGATGGCCAATCTCGATACGTTGGTGGAAGAAATCAAGGGGCTGACGCTGATCGAAGCCTCGGACTTGGTGCAGCGCCTGGAGAAGGAACTGGGTGTTTCCGCCGCCGCCGCCGCCCCGGTGGTGGTGGCTGCGGGCGCCGGCGGCGCCGCCGCCGCTCCCGCCGCGGAGGAAAAGACCGAGTTCACCGTGGTGCTCACCGCCGTGGGCGGCAACAAAATCAACGTCATCAAAGCGGTGCGGGAAGTCACCAGCCTCGGCCTGAAGGAAGCCAAGGACCTGGTGGACGGCGCGCCGAAGACGGTGAAGGAAGGCGTCAATAAAGAAGAGGCGGAAGCCATCAAGAAGAAGTTCGCCGACGCCGGCGCCACGGTCGAAGTGAAATAGCCCGGCCCCGGCCGTTTCCCGCCATGCCGCACCCGCGCCGCCCGCCGGCGTGGCGCTGCGGCATGCGGCGTTGCAGGCGGAATCCCTTGCGGATTCCTGATGCAGGCGGAATTGCCTCGGGCAGTTCCTTTTTCCCGCCGGCTGCGTGGGGGCCGCCCCCAGCCCAGCCAGCTACGCGCGGCGCCCGCCGCGCGGCGGCGCCTTGGTCACCAGGCGCCGCCAAGGAGTGGTGATGCAGCAACTAGACGGCCAGAGCCGCCAGGACTTCTCCAAGATTCCCGCCGCGATCCAGATTCCCAATCTGATCGAGGTGCAGAAGACCTCCTACGACCGCTTCCTGCAAATGGACCGGTTGCCCAGCGAGCGGGACGACCAGGGCCTGCAATCGGTCTTCAACTCCGTCTTTCCGATCAGCGATTTCCGCGGCGTCTCGCAGCTGGACTTCGTGGACTACGCCATCGGCAACTGGGAGTGCAAGTGCGGCAACTTGCGGGGACTGCACCACCTCCGGTCCACCTGCCGCAACTGCGGCGCCACCATCGTCACCAACCCGTTCTTGGCGGGAGAGATCCTCTGCCAAAAATGCGGCGCCTACAACGCCAACGTCGTTACCTTCTGCAATAAGTGCGGCGATCCCGTCGGCCTACAGTTGAAAAACGACGTCACCGAATGCGAGGACAAGAGCTCCACCTATTCGGCGCCGCTGAAGGTCACCATCCGCCTGACCGTCTACGACAAGGATCCCGAGACCGGGGTCAAGAGCATCCGCGACATCAAGGAGCAGGAGGTTTTCTTCGGCGACATCCCGCTGATGACGCAGAACGGCACGTTCATCATCAACGGCACCGAGCGCGTCATCGTCAGCCAGCTCCACCGCTCGCCCGGGGTCTTCTTCGAGACCGCCAACCAGCGCACCTACTTCCTGGGCAAGATCATTCCCTACCGCGGCAGTTGGGTGGAGTTCGAGTACGAAAACAAGAACCTGCTCTACGTCCGCATTGACCGCAAGCGCAAGTTCCTGGGCACGATCTTCCTGCGCGCCCTCGGGCTGCACACGGATGAGGAGATCCTGCGCACCTTCCACACCGTGGACCGGGTGGTATTGCGCGACGGCAAGCCCTACTGGCAGTTCGACGCCGGCCGCGAGGCGGAACGGCAGTGCAACCTGCTGGGCCAGCGCCTCAGCCATCGCGTGGTCAACGCCCAGGGCGAGGAGGTGGCGCATGGCGGCCGCAAGATCCACGCGGCGGTGCTGCGCGATTTGGCCAAGGCCAAGGTCCAGGAGTTCGAGGTCGAGCCCACCGACCTGGAAGGCGCCTATACGGTCAGCGACATCGTCAATCGGGAGACCGGCGAGGTGCTGCTGGAAGCCAACCATCCGCTGAAGATCGCGGACCTGGGCAAATACGCCGCCGCCGGCGAGTTGTCCCTCTTCTTCCCGGATCGCGATCCGGTCGGCAACGTCATCTCCACGACGCTGCGCAAGGACGCCATCAAGACCAGCCAGGAGGCGTTGATCGAGATCTACCGCAAACTGCGGCCCGGCGACCCGCCCACCCTGGACACCGCCCGCGCGCTGTTCGAGGGCATGTTCTTCGATCCGCGCAAATACGACTTCTCCAAGGTCGGCCGGCTGAAGTTCAACATCAAGCTGTACGACGACGCCGCGGCGACGCCGCTGGAGAAGCGGACGCTGGATCCCGAGGATTTCTACGCCACCATCCGCTATCTGCTCAAGCTGCGCCGCAACGAAGGCTCGGCCGACGACATTGATCACCTGGGCAACCGCCGCGTCCGGGCGGTGGGCGAGCTGCTGGAAAACCAGTTCCGCATCGGCCTGGTGCGGATGGAGCGGGCGATCAAGGAAAAGATGTCGGTCTACCAGGAAATGGCCACGGCCATGCCGCACGACCTGGTCAACGCCAAGCCGGTGATGGCGGCGATTCGGGAGTTCTTCGGCTCCAGCCAGCTCTCCCAGTTCATGGATCAGACCAACCCGCTGTCGGAGATCACGCACAAGCGGCGCCTCTCCGCCCTGGGGCCGGGCGGCTTGTCGCGCGAGCGCGCCGGCTTCGAGGTGCGCGACGTGCACCCCACCCATTACGGGCGCATCTGTCCGATCGAGACGCCCGAAGGCCCGAACATCGGCCTGATTTCCTCGCTCTCCTGTTATGCCCGCATCAATGAGTACGGCTTCATCGAAAGCCCCTATCGCAAGGTCCGCGACGGCCGCGTCGTGGATTACGTGCAAATCGTCAACGCCGGCGACAGCGAGTGGAAGGCGGGCCAGCACGTCGAAAAGCGCGAGGCCGACGCCAAGAACGAGGAGCTGAAGTCCAAGCGCAAGCGGCCCGCCGAATACGAGCCCTACTCGTTCTACCTGTCGGCTTGGGAAGAGGACAAATACGTCATCGCCCAGGCGAACGTGGAGCTGGACGCCCACGGCCGCATCGTTCCGGAACTGGTCAACGCGCGGCAGCAGGGCAATTTCGTCCTCAAGGCGCGCACCGAGGTGGACTTCATTGACGTCTCGCCGAAACAGCTGGTCAGCGTCGCCGCCTCCCTGGTGCCCTTCCTGGAGAACGACGACGCCAACCGCGCGCTGATGGGCGCCAACATGCAGCGGCAGAGCGTGCCCCTGCTGCGCGCCGAAGCGCCCGTCGTGGGCACCGGCATGGAGGCGGTGGTGGCGCGGGACTCCGGGGCCACGGTCCTGGCGCGTCGCGCCGGCGTCGTGGATTCGGTGGACTCCGAGCGCATCATCGTCCGCGTCGAGGGCGAGCCCCACGCCGGGCAGCTCTCCCGCGAGGTCGGCAGCGATATTTACCAGCTCATCAAGTTCAAGCGCTCCAACCAAAACACCTGCATCAACCAGAAGCCCGTGGTCGCCCGGGGCGACCGCGTGGTGAAGGGCCAGGTGCTCGCCGACGGCCCCTGCACCGAAGGCGGCGAGCTGGCGCTGGGGCGCAACGTCCTGGTCGCGTTCATGCCCTGGCGCGGCTACAACTTCGAGGACGCCATCCTGGTCAGCGAAAAGCTGGTCCAGGAGGACTACTACACCTCCATCCACATCGAGGAGTTCGAGATCGAGGCGCGCGACACCAAGCTGGGCCCGGAGGAAATCACCCGCGATATTCCCAATATCAGCGAGACCTTTCTCCGCGACCTGGACGAGAGCGGCATCGTGCGCATCGGCGCGCAGTTGCGCGCCGGCGATATCTTGGTCGGCAAGGTCACGCCCAAGGGCGAAACCCAGCTCACCCCGGAGGAAAAGCTGCTGCGCGCGATCTTCGGCGAAAAGGCCGGCGACGTCCGCGACGCTTCCCTCTACTGCCCGCCGGGCATCGAGGGCACGGTGGTGGATGTCAAGATCTTCGCCCGCAAGGGGGCGGAGAAGGACACCCGTTCGCTGGCGATCGAGGAGGCCAATGTCGCCCGCATCGAGAAGAACCTTCAGGACGAGGTGCGCATCCTGAACGACGAACGGGCCAAGCGCCTGACCGCGCTGTTGAGCGGCAAGGTGCTGAACGCCGATCTGCACGACGAAAAAACCAACAAGCGCCTGTTATCCAAGGGCGACACGCTCACCCGCGAGGTCATCGAGGAGATCTCCACCCGCAACCTGAAGCGGGCCCGCTACGCCGACCGCGATCCGCGCGTCAACGAGCAGATGGACGAGATCGAGGAGATGACCACGCGGCAGATCGACGTGCTCACCAAGATCGCCCGCGAGCGGAAGGATAAGCTCACCCGCGGCGATGAGCTGCCGCCGGGCGTCATCCGCCTGGTGAAGGTCTACGTGGCCATGAAGCGCAAGCTTTCGGTCGGCGATAAGATGGCCGGCCGGCACGGCAACAAGGGCGTCATCGCCCGCATTCTGCCGCAGGAGGATATGCCCTACCTGGAGGATGGCACGCCGGTCGAGATCGTGCTCAATCCCCTGGGCGTGCCGTCCCGCATGAACGTCGGACAAATCCTGGAAACGCACCTGGGATGGGCCGGCCGGGCGCTCGGCGTCCGCTTCGCCTCGCCGGTCTTCGACGGCGCGCGGGAGAAGGAGATCAAGAACCTGCTGGTCAAGGCCGGCCTGCCCACTTCGGGGAAGGCGCGGCTGACCGACGGCGTCACCGGCCGCCAGTTCGAGCAGCCGGTCACCGTCGGTTACATCTACATGCTCAAGCTCTCGCACCTGGTGGACGACAAGATCCACGCCCGCTCCATCGGCCCCTACTCGCTGATCACCCAGCAGCCGCTGGGCGGCAAGGCGCAGTTCGGCGGCCAGCGCTTCGGCGAAATGGAGGTCTGGGCGCTGGAGGCGTACGGCGCCGCCTACATCCTGCAAGAGCTGCTGACCGCCAAGTCCGACGACGTCTTCGGCCGCGCCAAGATCTACGAGGCCATCGTCAAGGGCGAGGCCGCCATCGAGCCCGGCGTGCCGGAGTCGTTCAACGTGCTCATCCGCGAGTTGCAGGCGCTGGGCCTGGACGTCGAACTGATGCAACACCGGGAGGAGGCGCCGCCCCTGGGCGCCGCCGCCGACGATTAGCCCGCCGCCGCTGCGGGCATCCGCCGCCCCGCTCGGGCGGGGCGGATTTGAGGGCTAGGCAAGACCGCATTCGCATTTGGAGGCACCGTGTACCGAAGCAGCCCGTACGACCGCGCCAATCTCATCGCCGATTTCGACAGCATTCGCATCAGCCTGGCCTCGCCGGAGAAGATCCGCAGTTGGTCCCACGGCGAAGTGACCAAGCCGGAGACGATCAACTACCGCACCTTCAAGCCGGAGCGCGACGGCCTGTTCTGCGCCCGCATCTTCGGGCCGGTCACGGACTGGGAGTGCTTGTGCGGCAAGTTCAAGCGCATGAAGCACCGCGGCGTGATCTGCGACAAGTGCGGCGTCGAGGTCACGTTGTCCAAGGTGCGGCGCGAACGGCTCGGCCACATCGAGCTGGCCTCGCCTTGCTCCCACGTCTGGTTCTTCAAGGGCCTGCCCAGCCGCATCGGCCACTTGCTGGATATCACCCTGCGCGAGCTGGAGCGGGTGCTCTACTTCGAGGCCTACGTGGTCATTGATGCGGGCGAAGCGCCGGTCAAGGAACGCGAGGTCCTGACCGAGGATCGTTACCGCCAGCTGATGACCGAGGGCTTCGCCGGCCGCTTCACCGCCCTCATGGGGGCCGAGGCCATCAAGGAGCTGCTCAAGCGTCTCGACATCGAGTCCTTGGCGGTGGAACTGCGCGACAAGATGAAGACCGAGACTTCGGTGCAGAAGCGGCTGAAGTACGCCAAGCGCCTGAAGGTGGTGGATGCCTTCCGCAAAAGCCAGAACAAGCCGGAGTGGATGATCATGGAGGTGCTGCCGGTCATTCCTCCCGAGTTGCGTCCCCTGGTGCCCCTGGACGGCGGCCGGTTCGCCACGTCGGATTTGAACGACCTGTACCGCCGCGTCATCAACCGCAACAACCGCCTCAAGAAGCTGATGGAACTGCATGCGCCCGAGGTCATCGTGCGCAATGAAAAGCGCATGCTGCAAGAGGCCGTGGACGCCCTGTTCGATAACGGCCGCCGCGGCCGCGTCTTGCGCGGCGCCAACAACCGCCCGCTGAAATCCCTCTCCGACACCTTGAAGGGCAAGCAGGGCCGCTTCCGCCAGAACCTGCTGGGCAAGCGCGTGGACTACTCCGGCCGTTCCGTCATCGTCGTCGGGCCGGAGCTGAAGCTGCACCAGTGCGGCCTGCCGAAGAAAATGGCGCTGGAGCTGTTCAAGCCGTTCATTTATCACCGCTTGGAGCAGAGCGGCCACTGCACCACCATCAAGCAGGCCAAGGAGATGGTCGAGCAGCATGAGCCGATCGTTTGGGACATCCTGGAAGACGTCATCAAGGACCATCCCGTCCTCCTCAACCGCGCTCCCACCCTGCACCGGCTCGGCATTCAGGCCTTTGAACCGGTCTTGGTCGAGGGCAAGGCGATCCGCATCCATCCCCTGGTCTGCACCGCCTTCAACGCCGACTTCGACGGCGACCAGATGGCGGTGCACATCCCCTTGTCGCCGGAGGCGCAGGTGGAAGCCAGCGTCTTGATGCTGAGCTCGCATAACGTGCTCTCCCCCGCCTCGGGCCAGCCCATTACCGTGCCCTCGCAGGACATGGTGCTGGGCATCTATTACCTGACCAAACCCAACATCAACGCCCGGGGCGCCGGGCGCAGCTTCGCCTCGCCGGAGGACGTGCTGATCGCGCTGGAGCTGGGGGAAGTCGAAATCATGACGCCCATCGGGCTGCGCTACAGCGGCGACTTGATTGACCTGCCCAACGCCTATGATCCGCAGGACGTCACCCGCGCCGAGGTCCAGACGGTGCGCAACCACCTGGTGGACACGACCGTGGGCACGGTGATCTTGAACGACCACCTGCCGGCGGAGATGCCGTTCATCAACGGCCTGCTGAAGAAAAAAGGCCTGGGTTCCTTGGTGAACTTCGCCTATCTGCGCTTTGGCCTGGAAACCTGCGTGAAGATGCTGGATGAGATCAAGAGCCTGGGCTTCAACGCTTCCACCCAAGCCGCGGTCTCCATCGGCATTGAGGACCTGGTCATTCCCGCCAACAAGGTCACCCTGGTCAAGGACGCCGAAAAGCAGGTCGTGGAGGTGCAAAAGCAGTACCTCGACGGCGCCATCACCAACGGCGAGCGCTACAACAAGGTCGTCGAGATCTGGTCCAACATCACCGAGCGCGTCTCCGATGAGATGTTCGGCGTGCTGGAGCGCGAGGACCGCGAAGGCGGCGTGAACCCCGTCTACATCATGGCCGACTCCGGCGCCCGCGGCTCCAAACAGCAGATCCGTCAGCTCTCCGGCATGCGCGGCTTGATGGCCAAGCCGTCGGGCGAGATCATCGAGACCCCGATCACCGCCAATTTCCGCGAGGGCTTGACCGTGCTGCAATACTTCATCTCCACGCACGGCGCCCGCAAGGGTTTGGCGGATACGGCGCTCAAGACCGCCGACTCCGGCTACCTGACCCGCCGCCTGGTGGACGTGGCCCAGGACGTCATCATCAGCGAGGTGGATTGCGGCACGGTGGACGGCATTTACGTCAGCGCCATCGTGGACTCCGGCGAAATCGTCGAGAGCCTGCGCGACCGCATCGTCGGCCGCGTCTCCCTGGAACGCGTCAAGGATTACGAAGGCAACGTGATCGTGGACGTCAACCAGGAGATTACCGAGGATCTGGCGGCGCGCATCCAAAACGCCGGCATCGAGCGGGTGCTCATTCGCTCCGTGCTGACCTGCGAGTCCAAGCGCGGCGTCTGCATTAGCTGCTACGGCCGCAATTTGGCCAGCGGCCGCCTGGTCGAGCTGGGCGAGGCCGTGGGGGTCATCGCCGCGCAGTCCATCGGCGAGCCGGGCACGCAGCTCACCATGCGGACCTTCCATATCGGCGGCACCGCCAGCAAGGTCAGCGAGCAATCGCGCCAGGAGGCCCGCAGCAAGGGCTTCCTGCGCTTCCTCAACCTGGCCACCGTGCGCGGCAAGGAAGGCGACCTGGTGGTGATGAACCGCAATGGCGCCATCGCCGTGGTGGACGACAAGGGGCGGGAGCGCGAACGCTACAGCGTGGTCTACGGCGCTCGCCTCAAGAAGGCGGACGGCGATCCCGTGGCCATGGGCGAAACCATGGTCGAGTGGGATCCCTACACCTTCTCCATCCTCACCGAAATCGCCGGCACGGTGAAGTTCAAGGACATGGAGGAGGGCTCCACGCTGCACGAGGAAGTGGACGAAGTCACCGGCCTGTCGCACTGGGTGGTCACCGAGACGCCCGATGAAAAGCGCCAGCCGCAGGTGGTGATTTCGGGCGAGGGCCGCACGGGCAAGAAATACCTGATGCCGTCCCACGCCCACTTGATGGTGCAGGAGGGGGCGACCGTGGCGGCCGGCGATGTCATCGCCAAGATTCCGCGGGAGACCACCAAGACCAAGGACATCACCGGCGGCCTGCCGCGCGTCGTGGAGCTGTTCGAGGCGCGCCGCCCGCGTGAGACCGCGGTCATCAGCGAAATTGACGGCGTGGTCAAATACGGCGACGTTTCCAAGAACCAGCGCAAAATCCTGGTTGCCGCCGACAACGGCACGGAAAAAGAGTACCTGCTGCCCCGCGGCGTGCACATCGCCGTGCAGGAAGGCGAGCGTGTCCGCGCCGGCGAGCCCTTGATGGACGGGCCGCGCAATCCCCACGACATCCTCGCGGTCTTGGGCGAAAAGGAGTTGCAGGCCTATCTGGTCAACGAAATTCAGGAGGTCTACCGGCTCCAGGGCGTCAACATCAACGACAAGCACATCGAGGTCATCGTCCGCCAGATGATGCGTTGGGTGCGGGTCGAGGATGTCGGCGATACCGAGTTCTTGGTGGACGAGCAAGTGGACAAGTTCCGCTTCCGCGAGGAGAACGAGCGCGCCATCGCCACCGGCGGCAAGCCGGCCACCGGCCGTCCCCTGCTGCTGGGTATCACCAAGGCGTCGCTCTCCACCGAGAGCTTCATCAGCGCCGCGTCCTTCCAAGAGACGACCCGCGTGCTGACCGAGGCCTCCATTCAGGGCAAGGTGGACTTCCTGCGCGGCTTGAAGGAGAACGTCATCATGGGCCGGTTGATTCCGGCCGGCACCGGACTGGAGTACTATCGCGGCGTGCGGCTGGTCGGAGAGGAAGAGGAGGAAGCCGCCGCGTTGGAGGCTGCCGCGACTCCGCCTTCCCAGTACGAGGAAGCCGAGCGGGCGCTGGACCTGTTCCACGGCGAGGATAATGACAGCGACGCCGACGCCGATCTGGGATTGGAATAAAACCTATCGCGGGGGCCGCGCCTTCTGCTCGCGGAGCAAAGCGGGACGCGCGGCGAACCCGGGGTCCCCAACGCGCAGCGGTGCGCGTTGGGGTGGGCAGCCGCGCTGGGGCCCGCGCCAAGCAATGCAGCGGGGTTGCGCACAGGTCGCATGGGGCGGGCCGCTTGGCCCGCCCTTATTTTTCGCTGCAGGAGCGCCTCGGCCGAAGGGGCGCCGCTTAGGGCGCCGGCGTCGCCTGTCACTGGTACCCTGAATCTGCATGCCCCTGCCCGCGCCGGTTATCATCGAGCCCTGGTTCAGCCCCCGAATCTGGGGTACCCGCGACCTTCGCCCCTTCTACCCTCCGCTGCCCGATGGCGCCGATCCCGTTGGAGAAGCTTGGCTCTCCGCGCCGTACTGCCGGGTCGCCGGAGCCGGCGAAACGCTGGAAGCATGGTGGCGGCGGGAAAGTGCCGCCTGGAACGAACCCGCGGACTCGCGCGCCGAATTTCCTTTCCTGATCAAGCTCCTCTTCCCCAGGGATTTCCTCTCCGTACAGGTGCACCCAGATGATGCCTATGCCGCGCTCCACGGATTGGGGCGGGGCAAAACCGAGATGTGGCACGTGCTGGCGGCGGAGCCCGGGGCGAAACTCGCTCTCAACTTGGTTCCCGGAGCGGAAATCCAACAACTGGCCGCCGCCTGCCGGGCCGGAGGCGGCGCCGCCGCAAAACTCCTCGCTTGGCATGAACCCGCGCCCGGCGACACCTATTTTGTCCCCGCGGGCACCGTCCATGCGCTCGGACCGGGCTTAGTGATATTGGAGGTGCAGCAACCCTCCGACAACACCTTTCGCCTGGACGATTATGGCCGCGTGGACGCTTCCGGCCGTCCGCGGGAGCTTCACCTTGAGGCCGGCTTGGAAGTAGCGCATGCCCGGACCGCCGCGGGTCTGCTGCCGCGCTCCACCAACGGCCAGCTCATGCAATGCCCCTATTTCCAGGTTTCGCGGTGGGAAGCCAAAAGCGAAGACGCGATTCCCTTGCCCGCGGCATTCTGCGCCATCGTTCCGGTTGCCGGCCAGTGGCGCCTGAAAAACGGACCCCGCCTTCCCCTGGCGCACGCCGCAATTCTGCCGGCCCAGAGTGGCCAAGAGTTGGTGGGCCAGGGCATTGCGATCCAAGTCGGCCCGGGCGTCCCGGGGGCTAACCCGTAGACCGCCGATTATCGGCCCGCTAGCCGCCGGCGATCGCCCCAATGATCCAAAACGGCTCCCGTCCCTCGGCGACCGCCGCCGGCAGCGGCGCGTCTGGGTCGTCATTCGACAGATCCTCTTCACAGGCATAGAAGCGCACGAAGGGCCGCCGTTTGCGGCTTTGTGCGTCGCGGATCGTTCCCAGCAGGGGCGGAAAGCGCGTTTCCACGGCATCCAGAATGGCCGCGGCCGTGACTGGCGGCGCCAGCTCCAGCCAAACGTCGCCGCTCACGCCCGCCAGGGTGCGCAAATGCGCGGGAAGAATCACTTGCACCATATGCCTATCCGCCCGGTTGCCCGCCCCGCGCTCCCCTATGGCAGCGTCTGCGCCTCCACGGACAGCACCCCGGGCAGGCTATGGGCCACGGCGGTCCAGGTGTCGCCGGCGTCCGCCGATGCATAGACCTGTCCCCCGGTCGTGCCGAAGTACACGCCGCAAGGCTCCAGCCGGTCCACCGACATCGCGTCGCGCAGCACGTCCACGTAGCAATGCTGCTGCGGCAGTCCGCGGCTCAGCGCTTCCCATTCGTTGCCGCCGCTGCGGCTGCGATATACGCGCAGCCGGCCCTCGGGGGGATAGTGCTCCGAGTCGCTTTTGATGGGCACGACGTAGATCGTTTCCGGCTCGTGGGCGTGAACGTCAATGACAAACCCGAAATCCGTCGGCAAATTCCCGCTGACCTCGGTCCAATGGTCGCCCGCGTCGTCGCTGCGCATCACGTCCCAGTGCTTTTGCATGAACAGGGTGTTCGGCCGGGCGGGGTGCAGCGCAATATGATGCACGCAGTGGCCGACCTCCGCGTCGGGGTCGGGAATGTATTGGGAATGCAGACCCCGGTTGATGGGTTTCCAACTGGCCCCGCCGTCATCGCTGCGGAAGCAGCCCGCCGCCGAGATGGCGGTGTAGATCCGCCGGCCGTCCAGCACGATGCTGTGCAGGCACATGCCGCCCGCGCCGGGATGCCAGCCATCGGCGGTGCCGTGGCTCCTCAGCCCCGGCAGCTCCTTCCAGCTTTGGCCGCCGTCCTGGGAACGGAAGATGGCGGCGTCCTCGACCCCGGCATAGACATCATCGGGGTCCCGCGCCGAGGGCTCCAAGTGCCAGACCCGTTTGAACTCCCAGGGATGGGGCGTATCGTCGTACCATTTGTGCGGGCGGGTGGCGCCCTCGTAAACAAACTGATTGCCCACCGGCGCCCAGGTCTGGCCGCCATCGTTCGAGCGCTGGACGACCTGCCCGAACCAGCCGCTCGACTGCGAGGCGTAGATGCGGTTGGGATCGGCCGGCGAGCCCTTCATGTGGTAGATCTCCCAGCCGCCGAAATGCGGCCCGCTTACCGTCCAGTCCTTGCGTCGTCCATCCGCGGTCAGGACAAACCCACCTTTGCGCGTTCCCACCAGCAAGCGTACTTGGCTCATTAGGAATACTCCGGATTCGGGCAGTTGATGATCCAAGGAATGCCGAAGCGGTCCACGAGCATGCCGAACCGCCGCGACCAAAACGTCTTCTGAATGGGCATTGTCGGCTTTCCGCCTGCGGCCAGGGCGGCGTACACGCGGTCCGCTTCCGCCTCCGTCTCCGCCTCCAGGCAGACGGAAAAGCCCTGTGGTGCTTGGAAATGCGGCGCCGGAGGATCACTGCCCATCAGCGTGAACGCGCCCAGGCGCAACGAGGCGTGCATCACTTTGTTTCTCCAATCCGCCGGCATTTGGCTTTCCATCGGGCTGCCGGCGAAACGGTGCAGGGCGGCGATCGTGCCGCCGAGCACCCGCGCATAGAACTGAAACGCCTCTTCGCAATCACCGTGGAAATGCAGGTAGGGATTGACTTGCATGGGTCTCCTAGGAAACGGGAGCCAAAATCTCCGTGATCAGCTCGGCTTCCGGGGTGGTCCGCGGGTCGTTCCGGTAGTGCTCGATTCGCCGCCTGGCTTGCCGCCACGCGCGCGGCGCGGTTTGGGCGAAGGGGCCGGTCGCCGCCACGAACAGAAAGTGGTTCTCCGGCCAGAGGATCAGGTTGGCCTGTTCCCGCAAATCAACGCTCATCGTGCGGCTCCGAAGCGCGGCAGCACGGGCGTGGGATCGTTCGCCGCCCACCGGCGCCGCACCTCCTGCAAGACCTGTTCCCGATGCTGAGCCATCCGATCCACCACCGCCGGCGGC
>JAKAUF010000383.1 GCA_021827785.1 Acidobacteriota bacterium
GGCAGCGAATTGGCGGCGAGATAATGCCGCAGCGGCCAAAGGACATCCGCGATCATTGCGCCCAGCGCGCCTTGGCTGGCGAAGTACGCCGCGGTGGCCAGCGCCGGCAGGGCGAATCCCGCCGCGATTGCCCATCCTTGCCGCGGCCGGAGTTGCGCACGCCATGGTGGCCGGCGCACCAGCCACACGGCCGCCGCCGCGAGCCCCAGCACCAGACCCGCGCCCTTGGATTGCTCATCCAGGCAGGTCAGGGCGGCGAAAAACCCGACCGCTCCGGCGCTGATCGAATGCGGCCGCTCCAGCCAGAGCACCGCCGCGTACAGGGCCAGGTAGGCAAGCAGCGTGCTGTCCCAGTTGTGCAGGGTGATGAACTCGAACGGCAGCGTGAGCAACGCCATGGCGTAGGCGGCCAGCAGCGCCGCCCAGCGCGCCGCCACCCGCCGCGCCAGCAGGTAGGTGAGGACGGCCATCGCCGCGCCTTCCAGCAGGAGGACGACGCGCCCGGTGAATACGGAATCGCCGAAGAGCCGGAACAGCAGCGCCAGGGCATAATAGGAACCCGGCGTATAAAAGCTGAAAAAATCCCGGTACAACACCTGCCCATGCAGAATGCGCTGTGCGCCTTGCAGCAGGATGCCTTCGTCGGGCCAGAAAGCCTCGCAGCGGAGGAACGGTATATATGCGAGGGCGGTGCCCGCAAAGACCACCGCCGCCCAAAGCCATTCCGTCCACGAACGCTCGGGGTGAAATAGCCCGGCTTCAGGGGGCGCCGGCCGGGCGGCGGCAGGGGCTGCTGTGGTGGGCGAGGTCAGGTGCATGAGTGCGGGCGGCGCCGTGGGCCGCGGCAACCGGGGTGGATGGGCCTATAGCCCACGCTAGCATTCACCGCCGCTGGTTGCGCCTCCGCGGCAATGGTAGAACCGTTTCCTGGCCGCGCGGGCAGGCATGGCTTAGGTCCCGGCGCCTGGCGCCCGCCTGTCGCGGCAATTTGGAGCGGCCCAAAGCGCCGGCGGGCATCCGCTGCCGGCCCTCGCAGCCCAGGTTCCTCGGCCAACGGCGGCGCGCGCCGGGGTTGGAAGCCCGACCGCAGCCCCGCAACTGTGCCTCCAAAGCGCGGCGTCAAGCTGATCCATATCCAGCCTGGCCGGCCGATGCAGAACGGCCGCAATGAGAGCTGCAACGGCCGCCTGCGCGACGAGCGCCTGAACGCCCACAGCTTCCGCAACCTGGCGGATGCGCGCCAGAAGATCGAGGAGTGGCGCGAGGAATACAACGCGGAGCGGCCCCACGGCAGTCTCGGCTACCGAACGCCGAACGAGTTCGCGGCCGAGCTGGCAACGCCGGGCCGTGGAAAAGACGCCGGCTGGCGCCGGGCTCGGAAAACCCTGCGGGTTTTCCGCTTTCCCACCGCCCGACGGCAGCGGCAATTATCAACCCATAACCAACGCCGAAACCGTCAGCTCTCCGATTCCGCCTGGCAAAAAAAGGCGAGGCATGTCACTCCAAGGGCTCGTCCGGCGATGCGGATCGGTCCGAGTGAATGGGGATGCCGCTGATCAGGCCCTGATAGTGGATGAGGCGCTTGCCGAGAATCACCACACCGTTAGATGTGATCTCATACTCGCGAATATCCTTGGCGTGATTGCCGCCCCGCATCTTGATTACCACGAGAATTTTGCGAAGCTGGCCATCAATGGACACGTACCGGAGCCGGACGATGTCGTCGGCGAGGAAAGAAATTGAGTAGGTGCTAAACGGGAATTCAGTAAAGGACTCGTCCACTTCCACCGTGCTCAGAATCGTCACCCCAATTCCCGTCAAAGCGAAGATCATGCGATAGAGCGATTCGCGAAAGTCGGCACGGAAGCCTGGCGACAGAGCCATTTCAAAGCCTGCCAGCGAATCGATGATCAGACGCTTGGCGCCAATCTTCCGCACTGCGTCGAGGATCGAGTGCATGGTCTCATCCACGGAGAGATCCAGCGGACGCAAATAGAGGATCGCGAGTTTTCCTTCCTTCTGCGGCGATTCCAGATCCAACCCTAGGTTGGCGGCCCGTTCCACGTAGGCCTGCGGACGCTCCTCAAAGACGGCCACCAGTCCCGGCTCTCCTTGGCGTAGGCCCTCGGCAATGAATTGGGTTGCCAGGACCGATTTTCCGGTTCCCGAAGGTCCGGCTACGAGGACGCTGTCGCCTTCGCGAACGCCGCCACCGAGCATGTTGTCCAACTCGGGAACCCCGAAGCAAAGACGCCTATGGCTGGGCGGATTCCTCGCGTGTCCAGTCAACCCGAACGTGCGCGAAAACGCCTGCACGCCGGCCTCGGTAATTCGGAACGTATGCAGTCCCGGCACGGAATTCTGGCCGCGCAGTTTGATAATCTGCAGCTTTCTTACAATTGAGTTCCGCTCCGGCGTTTGACGCAACCAGAACAGCCCGTCGGCGACGGTGAATATGGGATTGTCGTGCAGCTCGTCCTCAGCATATTCGCCGATCAGAAACGTTGTCGCCTGCCAGCTGGCCAAGAACAGCGATAACCTTTGAATGAACGATTGGAGGCCGATATCACTCAACGGCTTCCGCACCATGGTTCGGAAGGAGTCGACGACCACAAATGCGGGATTGAACCGCTCAACTTCCGCGGTAATCCCGTTCAAGACCGCGCCCAGGTCACCATCTAAGACCACCTGGCTCAGATTGAGGAAGCGAATGGCGTCCGGCAGCTTGGCTGGATCGAAAAAAGTGTACTGTTGCTGGTATCGCAGCATCTTGATGGCGGACTCGCCGAGGACGGTGAAGTAGAGCGCGGGCTGCGCCGGAGTGGCGTTGGCGAAAACAAATTGATGCGCCAGCGTCGTCTTGCCGCTTCCTGGTTCTCCCGCGATGATGTTGAAGGAAAATTCCGGGAGACCGCCCCCCACAATCTCGTCAAGCCCCGGAACGCCGGTAGATAATTTGCGGATCGTTACTTTGTCTTGGGTGCTCATGCTTTTCTCGCGTGCTCGGAATGGTGATCGTCGAGGGTTGCCC
>JAKAUF010000450.1 GCA_021827785.1 Acidobacteriota bacterium
GCACCGCCAGGTCTATGGACCGCCACCGCCCCTCGCCGGCTTCCCGGTGCAGCACGATGTTCTCCACCACCACGATGGCGTCGTCTATCACCAGCCCCACGGCGGCCGCCAAGCCGCCCAGCGTCATCAGGTTGAAGCTCTGCCCCAGGGCGTGCAGGAAGACGAAGGTGATCAGCATCGTCGCCGGAATCACCAGCCCGGCGACGATCGAGGTGCCCCAGTCCCGCAGGAACAGCACCATGATGATCGAGGCCAGGATGATGCCGATGACGATGGCGTCCCGCACGCTCTGGATCGCCTGCCCGACCATCACCGCTTGGTCGTAAAACGAGTGGATGTGGACCCCGGGCGGCAACTGCCGCTTCAACTGCCGGATCTTGGCGTGCACCAGCGCCCCCACCGCCATGATGTTGCTGTGCGGCTGGCGCACGATGTTCAGCAGCACCGCCGGCCGCTGGTTGGCGGTCACGATGGTGTACACCGGCTTGACCGCCCGGTGCACCCGCGCCACGTCGCCGATGCGCACCGGCGTGCCCTCCGGGGTGTTCTTGATGGCGATGTCGGCCAGCTGCTCCGGCGTATGCACCTGCCCGCTCACCAGTCCCAGGTAGAGCTGGTGGTTCTGTTGCAGCAGCCCCGGCGAGGAAATCGTGTTCGCCCGGCCCACCGCCGCCAAAATCTCCGGCACCGTCACCTTCGCCGCCAGCATCGCGGCGGGATTGGGCGTGATCTGGAACTCGGGAATCTGCCCGCCCTGCACGAACACCCGCGAGACGCCGTTCAGCCGGTTCAGCTGCGGCGCCAAATCGTAGGTCGCCATCTCCCACAAACGCGTCTGCGGCACCGTCTTGGAGGTCATGCTGTAGCCGAAGACCTCGTAGGTGCTGAACCGCAGCCGCACCGAACTCAGCGTCGCCGTCGCCGGCAGGCGGTTGCGCACCCGCGCCAAGGCCGCGTTCACGCGTTGCAGCGTGCGGAACATGTTCACGTGCCAGTTGAAGAACAGGTCAATCTCCGCCTGCCCCCGGCTGGTGATGGAGCGCACCGTCTCCAGGCCCTGGACGTTGTTGACCGCCTCCTCCACCGGGCGGGTGATCGTCACCAGCATCTGGTTGATGGGCATCACCCCATTGCTGACGCCGACCACGATGTGCGGAAAGCTGGTGGCCGGAAACACCGCAATGGGAATCTGGAGCGCCTCGTAGCCGCCCATCAGCGCGAGCACGATCACCAGGAACAGCACCGGCCGGGAATGGCGGGATAGCCAGCTCCCGCGCCCGCGGGAATCAGCTCCGGGGTGGCTCATCGCGCCTCCCCCTCCGGCGCCGTCCCGGCGGCGCCCCCGCGCGCCTGCCGCCTGCATGCCAGCCCGATCATGACCGCCCCGCCGCCGCCGTCCCGTCCGCCGCGGCCTGCACCCGGGTGCCGCTCGGCAGGCCGAACGCCCCCGTGGTCACCACCGTCTCGCCGGGCTCCAGCCCGCTGACGATCTGCGCCGCGCCGTTTTGCACCAGCCCCACCGTCACCGGCCGCGATTCCGCCTTGCCGTTCACCACCACCATCACGCTGGTGCCGCCGATGCTGTTGGTCAGCACCGCGCTATCGGGAACCACCAGCGCATTCGCCAGCGTGCCCACCCGCACCGTCAGTTCCGCGCTCGACCCCGGCCGCAAGCGCTCCCCCGGGTTCGGCGCCTGCGCCCAAATCTGCACCGTGGTGCTGTTCGGATCCAGCGCCGGGCTGACCACCGTCACCTTGCCGCGCGTGCTGAGGCCGCCGCCCGCGGTGATGGTCGCGGCGTCCCCCACATGCACCAGCGCCGCCTCATCCTGGCTGACATGCGCCCGCGCCACCACCTGCCGCCGATCCACGATGGTGAACAAGGGCGTACTGGAGGTCGCCATCTGTCCCGGATAGAGCGGCCGGGACGCCACCACCCCGTCCATCGGGCTGCGGATGTAGGAATAGCCGAGCTGCGCCTGCGCCGCTTGGTACTGCCCCTTGGCCATCGCCACTTGCCCCGCCGCCTCGCGGATCATCTGTTGCCGCCCCACCGAGGTCAGTCGCTGGAGATGCTGCTGCGCCTCGCGGTAGGCGGCCAGCGCCTGCGTATAGGTGACGTGCGCCTGCTCCAGCGTGATCAGCGGCAGCGCCCCCTGGGCATACAGATGCTGGCGGCTGTGATAAGTCCGCCGCGCCGCGGCCAGCGCCTGCTGGTCGCTGCCTAGGGTCAGCTTCGCCGCCCGCAACTGCTCCGGCAGCGTGGCGCCGGTTAGGCTCAGATATTTGGCTTCGGCTTGTTGGTAGGCGCCCTGGGCTTGCGTCACCGCCGCCTTCAGATCCTGGTTCTCCAGCACCGCCAGCAGTTCGCCGCGGTGCACTCGGTCGCCGCGCTGCACGGTAAACCGCTCGATCGGCGCGCTGATCTTCGGCGTCAGCAGTGCTTGGTGCAGCGGATACAGCAGCGCTTCGGCGCTGACCGTTCGCACCATGGTCGCGCGGTGCGCCGTGGCTTCGCCCACCGTGGCCACGGTCACCACCGGCCCCTGCGCCGTGCCGCAGCCGGCCGCGGCCAGCGCCGTCAGCAGCGCCGCCGCCATGCCCCACCCGGCCCGCCGCCGCTGCCGGAAGCTCCCTGTCGTTCGCATCGTGCCTATCTCCGCTCGCTCCCGCTGTTCAGAACGTCCCCGTCAGCGTTTGCAATGTGGCCAGCGCGGTATGGTACTGCGCCTCGCCGTTCGCCAAGTTGTTCCGCGCCGTCACCAGCGAGTCCTGGGCGTTGACCACTTCCAGCGCCGTGGCCACCGCCGCTTGGTAGCGCAGATCGGTCAGGTGCAGGCTTTCCTCCGCCAGCCGCTCGGCGCGGCGAAAGGACCGCAACTGCCGCCGCGCCGTCACCGCCACGTCGTAATCCGCCTGCAACTGGGCGATCAGGAAGCGCTGCGCATAACTCAATTGCACCTGCGCCTGGCGCCGCGCCAGCTTCGCTTGGTCCAGCCGCGCCCCGGTCGCCCCCCAGTTCCAGACCG
>JAKAUF010000310.1 GCA_021827785.1 Acidobacteriota bacterium
AGCAGCCCGCGAAAGCCGGCGCGCGACAGCGAGCGCATGCCCGGCACGTCCACCGCCCGCGGCACCAGCAGCCGCACGTCCACCCCGTCCTCGGCCGCCGCCTTCAGAGCCTCGAAGTACGGCGTGGTGCCGACGAAATAGGCGTCGGTCAGCCAGATCGAGCGCCGCGCCAGCGCGGCGATCAGCTGATCCACCCGGTAAATGCCCGCGGTGTGCGGCGCGCTGGCCACGATGCGCAGGGCCGTGCCGCCGGCCGCTGGAATCTCCCCGGCCGCGGCCGGCTGGTCCTCCGGCGGCAACGGCGGCCCGGCCAGCGCCCATATCGCCGCGAACGCCCGCTCCACTTCGGCCACCGCCGGACCCCGCACCTCCACCCCGGTGTCGCGCCAGGGCTCGATGCCCCGCGCCGCATCGCCCACCCATGCCCGTCCCACGCAGAGCCCGCTGACGAAGGCGATGTCCCCATCCACCGTCAGCGTCTTGCGGTGGTCCCGGCTCATCCAGCCGAAGGGGCTGCCCAGCCGCGGCGGATTGAAGCAGCGCACCTCCACGCCGGCGCGCCGCAGCGGGCGCCAGTAGCGGAATGACGCGGCTCCCAACGCCCCAAACCAGTCGTACACCAGACGTACCCGTACTCCGGCCCGGGCCTTGGCCATCAGCGCCTCGGCGAAACGGCGGCCCTCCTGGTCATCGTGAATGATGTAGGACTCGAAGTGAATGCGCTCCCGCGCCGCCTCGATCGCCTCCAGCCACGCCGGGTAATTCTCCGCCCCGTTGCGCAGCAAGGCGATGCCATTGCCGGTGATCAGCGGCGCGCCCGCGGCGCGCGAGAACGCCTGGTCGGCCAGCGCCCGCAACTCCGTCCGCTGGTCAAATCCGCGCTGTTTTGCTGCCGCGATCTGCGGCGCTCCCATGCCCGCCTCTCGTCCTCAGTCCTTTCATTGTAGGCCGGAGCCAGGACCTCTCTTGGCCCCGCTCCGCACCGCGGCGCGGCCGCCGGGGATTTCGCCGGCGCAGCGCGCGCCGCGCGCCGCACCGCCGCGCCGCTCAGCAGGTTGCGCCATGGGGCGCCGCCGGGGCGCAGTGCTCGCCCATGGCCCCTCGCTCACTCGCAGCGGCTGAGCGGGGCGGCCATGGCGCGGTTCATCCAGCGGCGCTCGTCCGGATCTTGAATGAAGGCCTCGGCCTCCTGCGCGGTCGCGAAGCCCTCCTCGCCACTGGCGTCGTGCACCGCGTAGAGATTTCCGTGCCGGCGGTCGTAGATGCCCCACCGGCCGCTCGCCATTTGGCAGGGCTTCAACCGGGGCTTACCCAGCCATTCAGCGGCCAATGCTTCCTTCAGACTCATTCCGCGGACCGTCCTCCACCCCCATCCTACTCCCGGCCCTCCCGAACCCGCCGGTTCCTGCACGGCCGGCCGTAACGTCCGCGTTTCCGCCACTCCTCCGCTCCCTTTCCGGCATTGATAGGCGGGGCTCCCGCGAAAAGGACAGCCCCGCACCCCGCGGCGGGGTACAATGCACGCCATTGCACGGAGAGCGGGGGAATGAGCCAGAACTTGATTGCGGCGATTGACCAGGGCACGACCAGCACCCGCTGCCTCATTTTCGACCGCGGCGGCGGCGTCATCGCCACGGCGCAAAAAGAGCACCGCCAGATCTATCCCCAGGCGGGCTGGGTGGAGCACGACCCGATGGAGATCCTGGAGCGGACGCTGGAGGTCACGGCAGAAGCCATGGAGCTTGCGGGCATCGGCGCCAGGGACTTGGCCGGCGTCGGGTTGACCAACCAGCGGGAGACGACCATCCTTTGGGACCGCCGCAGCGGCGCGCCCCTGTACAACGCCATCGTCTGGCAGGACACGCGCGTGGACGCGCTGGTGGCGGGGATGGCGCGGGCGGGACAGGAGGACCTGATCCGCCGCCGCACGGGCTTGCCCCTGGCGACGTATTTCTCCGCGCCGAAACTGCGTTGGCTGCTGGAGCATGTGCCGGATGCGCGCGCCAAGGCGGAAGCCGGCGACGCGGCGTTCGGCACCGTGGACGCCTGGCTGGCGTGGCAGCTCACCGGCGGGCCCCACGGCGGTTGCCACATCACCGATGTCACCAACGCCAGCCGTACGCAGCTGATGGACCTGGCCAGCTGCCGCTGGGACGCCGAGATGCTGGCGGCGTGGGGCATTCCCGCCGCCTGCCTGGGGGAGATCGTGCCATCGGCGGCGGCGCCGGGCCGCAGCCTGGGGGAAATCCGGCATGGCGCGGCGGCCGGGGCGCAGCTGCTGGCGATGCTCGGCGACCAGCAGGCGGCGCTGGCCGGGCAGGTCTGCTTCCGCCCCGGCGAAGCCAAAAACACCTACGGCACCGGATCGTTTTTGCTGCTGCATACCGGCGCGCGGCGCATGACGTCGCGCGGCGCATTGCTAACCACCGCCGCCTGCCGGCGCGAAGGCCAGCCGCCGCAGTATGCGCTGGAAGGCGCCATCGCCGTCACCGGCGCGCTGGTGCAATGGCTGCGCGACGGCTTGGGCCTCATTCGCTCGGCGGCGGAGATCGAGCGCCTGGCGGCGAGCGTCGCCGACAACGGCGGCATCTATATCGTTCCGGCGTTTTCTGGTTTGTTCGCGCCCTATTGGCGCTCGGACGCCCGCGGCATCATCGCCGGCCTGACCGCCTACGCCAACCGCGGCCATTTGGCCCGGGCCGCGCTGGAGGCGGCCGCCTATCAGGTGCGCGACGTGGTCGCGGCGATGCGCGCCGAGAGCGGCATCGCCATCACCAGCTTGCAAGTGGATGGCGGCATGACCGCCAACGATTTGCTGATGCAGTTCCAGGCGGACATTTTGGATCTGCCCATCCGCCGTCCCCAGATGACCGAAACCACGGCGCAGGGCGCGGCCTTCGCCGCCGGATTGGCGGCCGGCGTGTGGCGCGATGAAGAGGAGTTGCGCTCGCTGGTCGCCGCCGGCCGGGAGTGGCGGCCGCGCATAGCCGCCGCCGAGCGGGAGCGCCTG
>JAKAUF010000233.1 GCA_021827785.1 Acidobacteriota bacterium
GGCGGCGCCGTGTGGGGGGCGCCCCGCCGCGGGCACGGCTGAGGCCCGCGCCCATCAACCTGCCCTACGGTTGCGCTAGCTCCGTGAGGATCTTTTCGTTTTCCTGCTTCACGCCCGTGATCATGTCGCCGAAGTTCTTTGCCTCCCCGCCGGTGACGAAGCCCCACGGGTCTACCCCCGCCGCGACGGTGTCCTCCTTGCCGTCATAGGCGTTGTCGAGCAGGCTCACCAGGCCCCAGTTGGCTTTTTCCCCCCAGGAATCCGACCACGCCCAGAACTTCATCCCGGCGAAGTTTTGGCTGCCCGCCAGACTGCCATCGCTGGCGCTGCCGGCGTAGGCATACAGCTGATCGAGCGTGCTGGCGTATTCCGCCGCCCGAGCCGCCTGCGTCGCCACATCCCCCAGATGCGAATAGGCATACAGGTCGGAGTCGGGATTGGCGGTAAAGCCCACCCACGCCACCAGCGGTTTGTCGCCCGCCCATAGCAGCGTCTGGTCGTAAATTTGCTGGTTGGCGGCGTCGGCTTGCATGACGTCCACCGACTGTCCCGCCGCCGCCAGCACCGCCTGCCGGGAAATGCCGTTCCAGCCGTTCAGCGTCGCCGGGCCGAAAATCAGATGATCCGGCTGATATTTCCGCAGCGCCGCCGTCACGATCTGGAAAAACCTCTGCACGTACTGCGCCATGAAGGCGTTGAGATCCGCGCGCACGGCGGGCGTCGCCGTGCTGAGGCTGACGTCGTCATCGCCCACCCACGGATCGCGTCCGTCCTCATCCAGCAGGCCGGTGCCCGTGCCGAATCCCCCGGCGTCTCCGAACGTCGTGTAATCCGCTCCCCAGGCCGCGTCCAGCGCCGCGATGCTGTTGTTGTATTTCTGTTCCAGGAACGCCTGCAGCGCGTATTTCGTGTACACCTTCGTGTCCGTGTACACCTCGCCATATTTGCTGTCGGCGGTTTGCTGGAAATTCGTGCACAGCGCGATCCAACCCAGGTTCGAGGTGGCATGCCCGGCCGGCGAGGTGGGCTGGTCGGGGCCGGGCCCGAAGCCCCACAGGTCGTCCGCGTCCTCGACCGCGGTGCCGATGATCCACGGCGAGTCGGCCACCGCCGGCGGCGACATCGCCGCCACCGAGCCGTCCACGTACGCCGTGTAATTGGGGTCGTAGATGTCGGCGGCCGGATCGCCCGCATAGTTGTGGTAGTTGCCGTCCAGGCCGCTCATCAGGTCCTTGACCGGCCCGGGCGCGTAATTGCCGCTGTCAATCAGCGAATAGTAGTTCGGACGGATCATTCCGATGGAGGGAATCGGCGCGGTCGTATTCCGTGTCGCGTACTGATCCACCGTCCCCACGTAGGCGGAGGAATATTCGCCCGCGGTGTTGAACCCCCACGACTTCAGCCGCCGCGCCGCCTGCACGCCCCACTCGGCGATGCCGCCGTACTTCAGCAAGATACGGTCGTAGTAGGAGGTTCCCGGCAGTCCGTCCGGCGCGTTCGAGGCGTCCACGTCGTAGACGCCCAGCATCCAAAACTCGTTCCCCAGCGGATCCACGAACACCCAACGTGAGCCGATCTTGGCCACGCGGAAATATCCCGTCGCGCCGCCCGGCGCCGCCAAGCCCACGACGCCGCCATAGGCATCCAGCGTGGGCGGCGGCGTTTGCGCGGCCTGCGTTGGCGCCACCGAGACGCTCAACGTCCGCTGCGCCTTCGCCCCGGCTGCGTCTTTCACCGCGGCTTGGAACGCATACGTCCCCGCTTGCTGCGGGCTGCCGGTCAGCGCCCCGCTGCTGCTCAGGCGGACACCCGCCGGCAGTTGCCCTGAGGCCACGCTCCATTGGTAGGGCGCCCGGCCGCCGCTGGCCGCCAGCGCCGCGCTGTAGCTTTTGGCCACGGCGCCTGCCGGCAACTTGGCGGTGCTGACCTGCAACGCCGCCGCTGCTGCCTTGGCCGTCATGTTCAACCCGGTTTGACCGCCGCAACCCGCCGCCGCAACCGCCACGCCCAGCATTGCCGCCAACACCCAAACCCTGCGCAGTCCCACCATGCCTCGCAACCCTCCACTCGCCGTCCCGGCTGGCCTGCCGGCCATCTTGCCGGCGCCGGCATTCTCCGTACGGCTATCGAGCATCTCCACGGCCAACGCTACGGCTTCTTCCGTAGCGCCAACTACCGCAGGTGGCGGCGCGCCGCAGCTTCCCTGCCGCCGTTTCCCTTGGTGCCAGAAGTACCGCCCGCCGAAACACGCCTAGCGGCCAGCGAAAAAATGTTGCGCATCCCTGCCCCCTTCCCCTTTTCGGCCTCGGGCGCACCGCCCACCCCGGCAGGCGCGACCGGCTTAGGACGGAATGCAGCGCGCCTCGCAGGCGAGGCCCTCCGCGCCGATTCCGTCCCCCGATTCTTTTCGCAAGATATCCGGATCGCCTCCAGCGCGCGCTACGGCACTTACCCTTTTAGTGGTAGCAATTTCCCCTACAGGCGCCCTTGCAGACACTGGTAGCCGCTGCGACCAGTCACCGCGGACCTCCCGCCCAAGGCTGCCGCGGCAAACGCCGCGGCGCGGCGCAAGGCCCGACCACGGAGCGCGGGCCCAACGCCCGCGGCAGCTTAGGGCCGGCGGCTCGCGGCCCGCCGCGCGGCCTCGCGGGCGCCGGCCGGGGCCGGAATGCTTCTTCGCCAACGTGCAGGAATCTTGCGGCTCACTTCGCGAAAACAGTGAGTAATCTCAGCAGAATTCTTCGTGTCCGCATTGGAAGTGCAAATGCACTCGCTGTGGGGGAACGGAATCATTACCCGCCGCGATCCCCAATCTTCCTGCCCCGGGCGGGAACTGGCCGCAGGCGATTGGTGGCGGGAGAAGGAACCGCAACAATGGACCTCACCCCCCCCCGGCCGTCTCCGTGGTGCTGCCCACCTACAACCGGGCATACATTGTCGGCGAGGCGATCCAAAGCGTACTCGCCCAGAGCTTCACTGATTTCGAGCTCATCGTGGTGGACGACGCCTC
>JAKAUF010000288.1 GCA_021827785.1 Acidobacteriota bacterium
CTCAGCGGCCTGACGCTGTACCGCATCGAGTAGCCGCCGCGGCGCGCGAAATTGCTTGGCGCGGGCCCCAGCGCGGCTGCCCACCCCAACGCGCACCGCTGCGCGTTGGGGGCCCCGGGTTCGCCGCGCGTCCCGCTTGCGCGCCGGCTGCGCCGGGGGGCGGGCCGGGCGGGCCGCCCCGCGGCAATTTGCGGCCTTTCCGCGCCCGCTTTGGCCCCCGGGCAAAAGCGCGGCCCCCGCGAGAGGCCAAGTGCGTCGCTTTGCGGCGGCTATCGCCGCGGGCCGCCGGCGCGCAGCGCGCGCCCCCAATCCGCCAGCCGTGGCCACAGGCGCCGCGGCGCGGGGCTGGCCCCGCCGCGCGCCATCGCCAGCAGGTCGGCGGGGCGCATCCGCTCCGCCATGGTTTCCCGCGCTGCGAAGCGCACGCGCCGGTCGGCGCCCAGCCAAAAGACCGCCGGATAGGCGATGCCGCCGCGCTGGGCATGGAACAATCCCCAAGCCCGGATCACCTGGCACTCGGGATCGCGGAGCAGGGGAAACGCGAAGTCATTCGCCACGCCGGCGGGGGCCGCGAGAGCATCCGCCGAAACCGCCGCCAGCGCCGTGCCCGCCGCCCGAAACTCGTCCGCCACGTCTTGGAACGCCGCCAACTGGCGGCGGCAAAACGGTCACCACAAGCCGCGGAAGAAAACCAGCAGCAAGGAACCATCGCGCGCCAGCTCGCTCAGCGTCCAATGCCGCCCCGCGGCGTCGGGCAGCACGAACTCCTGCGCCACCTCGCCGCGGGCGGGCATGGCGGGTTGATCCGGCGAGGAGGCTAAAGGCATGATGTCTCCGGTGGGACGGCGCGCCCGGCCCCGCGGTTACGATGCCCGGATATTTAGACTGCGATTTGCATGGCTTGCTGCCCGAAGGCCCGCCGGTCTTCCATCGCTTGGCGGAGTGCGCCCGCCGCGCCCGCCGCCAGCACCTAGGGTTGCGCATCATCCATGGCCGCGGCGCCCATGTCCTGGCCAGTATCGCCCAGAGTTGGCTGACCGACCATGGCCTGCCGTTTCAAGAAGGCTTCTTGAATCCCGGCGAAACCCGCGTGGAGGCGGTCAGCCTGCAACGGGCAAAGTTTCTTTAGCGCCGGCTGTCACAACCGGCCCGCGGCAAGCGTTACTCCCATAGACCGCGAAAGCCCCCATGAGCAGCAAAGCCACCCCCGCCGCCTGGAGCGCCTCAACCGCGGCGCCGGGCTGGGCGCCGGGTGAGTTTGAGGCGCTGTTCACGGCGCACTATCCGCGCCTGGCGGCGCGGCTGCGCCTTTTGGCCGGCGAACGGGCCGAGGATGTGGCCCAGGAGGCGTTTGTCCGCCTCTTTCGCCATCCGCCGCCGCGGCGGGAGCAGATCGCGGCATGGTTGCATCGCGTGGCGGGACGGGCGGCGATTGATTTACTGCGCCGCCAGCAACGGCAGGACAAATACGAGCGCGCGGCGGCGCGGGAAGCGCCCGCGGCGGTGGGCCCCGATGCCGAGCAGGCGGCCCTGGCCGCGGAGCGCCGCACCCGCGCCCGCGCCTGTTTGGCGCGGCTGCCCAGGCGCCAGGCGCAACTGCTGTGGCTGCGCTACGCCGGCGGTTCCTACCAGGAAATCGCCCACAGCCTGGGCGTCCGGGTGAATTCGGTCGGCGCCATGTTGGCACGGGCGGAGGCCGCCTTTGCCCGCGCGTATCCGCGCACGCCTGCGCCGCCGGGCGCAAGCGTGCGGCAAGGCAAATCCATGACCGGCGGCAATGGAGGTTCCAATGCGTTGTTATAGCGATGGGGAATGGCGAGCGGAATTGGATGGGGCGGTGGACGCCGCCGAAGCGGAGGCGATGCGCCGGCATCGGCAGGCCTGCCGCCGCTGCCAACAGCGGCGCGACCGCCTGGCGGCCAACGCCTCGCTGGCCGAGCCCCTGGCCGCGCCGGAGCCGGCGGCGGACAGCGGCGATCCCGCGGCTGCGCTGGCGGCGGTGCTGGCGCGGGCGGCGCGGCCGGAACCTCCCGCGCCCCGCCGCGCCTGGCTGTGGATTCCGGCGGGGGCCGCGGCGGTTCTGTTGCTGTTCGCCCTGGTGCCCTCGGCGCGAACCTGGGCGGCGAACGTCCTCGCCATGCTGCGCATCCGCCAGGTCACGGTGGTATCCGTCAATCCGCCGGAGCTATCTCCCGCCAGCCGGCGCCAGGTCGGCGCGCTGGTGCGCGAGATGATCGCCCAGCAGGTTACGGTCACCATCCATCCCGGCGCGCCGCGCATCGCCGCCTCCAGCCGGCAAGCCCGCCAATGGGCGGGTTTTGCGGTTCGTCTGCCGCTAGGCGTCGCCGCGCCGGCGCGGATCGCGGTGCGCGGGCAGAGCGCGTTTCAAATGACCTTGGACCGCGCGCGGCTGAATGCCATCTTGGCCGCCGTCGGCCGCCCCGACCTGCGCCTGCCCGCCAACGCCAATGGCGCCTTGGTGGCGGTCAACATCCCCCCTTCCGTCGTCGCCGCGTATGGCGCCTGCGGCGCCCATCCCCGGCCCGTGGCCGGCTGCACGCTGTTGCGGGAAGTCCCCTCGCCCACCATCAGCGTGCCGCCCAGCCTGGACCTGAATGCCCTGGCGCAAATCGGCCTGCAAGCCGCGGGCATGAGCGCCGGCGAGGCCGCGGCCTTTTGCCGCACCGTCAATTGGCGCTCGACCTTGGTGATCCCGATTCCCGAGGCCGAGTCCACCTATAGCGAAATCCCGATAGACGGCGTGCATGGCATCGTGGTGCGCTTCGCTCCGCACGGCCGCCAGCCGCGCAGTTACGCCCTCAGTTGGGTGCGCGATGGCGTCATCTACTCCATCCGCGGCCAAGGCGGCGCCGCGCAAGGACTGGCGCTGGCCAACGCACTGCCCTAGCCGGCCGGGGTACGATGCCGCATGGCCGTCATTCGCGCCGAAGGCCTGTATAAGTTCTTCGGTTCCAAGCTGGCCGTCGCCAATTTGACGCTGGAAA
>JAKAUF010000211.1 GCA_021827785.1 Acidobacteriota bacterium
TGCTCCCTGGGCCAGCACGTCCTGCTGGTGGTGGATTCCCTGACGCGTTTCGCGATGGCGCAGCGGGAAATTGGCCTGGCGGCGGGCGAGCCGCCAACGGCCAAGGCGTATACGCCGTCGGTGTTCTCGCTGCTGGCGCGGCTGGTGGAGCGCGCCGGCCAGTTTCATGGCGGCAGCATCACGGCCTTCTACAGCGTGCTGATGGAAGGCGACGATCAGCAGGACCCCCTGGTGGACGCGGTCCGGTCGCTGCTGGACGGCCATATCGTGCTGGATCGGCAGTTGGCGGCCCAGGGGCATTATCCGCCGATCGCGATTCTGGACAGCCTGAGCCGGCTGATGCCCGCGGTGGCCAGCCCGGCGCATCTGGAAAAGGCGCAACAATTGAAGCGGCTGCTGGCTTGCTATCAGCGCTCGGAGGATTTGATCCGCATCGGCGCCTATCAAGCCGGGGCCGATCCCCTGCTGGACCGGGCGATTGCGCTCCGGCCGGGCATTTTGGAATATCTGCGGCAAAAGCCCGGCGATCCGGCGCCGCTCGCCGACAGCCTGGCGCGCTTGCTCTCCCTGCCCGGCGCCTAACGCGAAGCCATGGCATTTCGCTTTACCTTAGCGGCGGTGCTGCGCGTGCGGGACAGCCTGGCGCGGCGGGAGGAAGCGCGGCTGCAAGCCGCCAATCAGGATTGCATGCAGGCGCGGGCGGCGCTGGACACCTGCCGCGCGGAGCATTTGGCCTTCCGGCGGCAGAACGCCGAGGCGCTGCGTGCCGGCGGCACCGGCGCGGAACTCGAGTTCGTCACGGCGTGTCAGCGGAATTTCGCCCGCCGCGAGGAGGCTTTGGAGCAGCGGCGCGCCGAGCTGGAGGCGGTGCGGAAGGAGCGGGAAGCGGCGTACCTGCGGGCGCGGCGGGATTTAATGGCCATCGAGACCTTGCGCGACGAGCAGCGCGCCGCGTATGAGGCGGAACAGGCCCGGCGGGCGCAAGCCGCCCAAGACGAACTGTTCGCGATGCGCGCACGGCACGGGCGGAGCGCGTAGTCCGCCGCCGCTCGCGGGGGCCGCGCCTTTTGCTCGGGGAGCAAAGCGGGCGCGGAAAGGCCGCGAAATTTCCCGGCGCCGCAGGCGCGCCGGCCATCGCCCCGGCCCGCCCCCGGCAAGCGAAGCGGCGCGGCCCCAGCCCACCGTCGTGCTGGGCGCCGCCGCGGGCTTCAAGGCTGGACGACGCGGAACTCCGTGACCGCGGCGGCGGCGTGGCCGGCAGCCAGGACGATCACCGTGGCCGTGTAAGCGCCGGGCGGGAAGATGCGGATTGGCACATGAGCCAGGAAGCGGATCCGCCCCTGGCTGTCCGGTTTGGGCAGCGGAAACGGCGGGGTGCGCCGGAACATCTTGCCGCCGCGGGCAAACCGGATGCGCACGGTGGCGCCCTTGGTGCCGGGCGGAACGGCCGCGAGGAAATAAAAACCGATCGTCAACTTAGGATTCTGGCTGGCGGCGAGCGTGCCGGACAGGTTGGGGACGATTTCGGCGTGCTGATAGCGCCAGGGATCCACGGCGGCGGACGACGCCGGCGCCGGACGCACGCCCTGCACCAGCGCCACGGTGCTGAGCCGCACCGGAGCGGCGCGAACGACGAGGGGGAAAGCCAACTCCGACGTTTGGCGCATCTCCGGCTGATACAGTACCGTGCGAACGGTGTAGGCGCCCGGAGACAGCGTCCAATGGCCGGCCCAACGCGGCACGGTGGCATGCGCCTGCTGCGCGGCGCCCACGGCGAAGCCGAACTCCTTGCCGGCGTCGGCGACGATCCGCCGGCGACGGTCTTCGACCGCTCCCAGCAAGGCGAACTGCACCAGTTGCCGGCCGCGGAACTGGGGATGCTGTTGCAGCATGGCCGGGGGCAGCGGCGCGGCAGGAAGATCGCCAAGCGGCACCTGCGCGGCGAGCCAAAGATGGGAACCGCCGGCGGCGCGGGGAAAGACAAACGCTCGCGTCGCCAACCCCAGGTCCCGCGGCGGCTGGCGGGCGTAAAGGGCGGCGACCAACGGATCAAGCCGGTCGGGCAGCGGCGACGGCAGCCGCGGCAGAACGTAATATCCCTTGCGCGCCCGCACACGCCAATGGGGATGGCCGGGGATCCTGATGGTAATGGCATGGAAGGCGCCGGTCGCGCCGAGCCGGCCGGGATTATAGGTCAGCTCGTAATGATCGTGGATGTCGTCCGCGATCTTGGTCATGAAGGGATTCAGGTCGTTGGTCCGCGCGGCGACGAAACCGCCGGTGGCGGCGGCCAGTTCCCGGAGACTAGAAAGGCGGCCGGCGTAGGCGACGTTCTCGATATTCCCAGCGGCGGTGTGGTAGTAGGACGTTTGCGACGTCGGGGCCGCGTGAGCGGCTCGCAACAGCGCATTCGCCACCTGGTCGTTGGACGAGGTCGGCGTCAGACCGGCGGGATCCACGGGATAAAAGCTGACGTGGTAGCGGTTGGCGTCGTGCATGACGGCGCGGAACAGGAACACCGTCGTCGGATTCACGTCCAGCCACTGGGTGTAATACACAACCTCCTTGCGGCCACGCAGCAAACCCAGCGCCCGGTCCAGCGCCCGCAGCGCGGTAAGGCTGGACCAACTGGAGGCGGCGTTGGCGGCGGCGGCGGAGTGGTTGATGACCGCGGCCAGGGCCGCCTGCATGGCCGCGCTGCCCAAGGCCGACGCGCCCGCGGCCGCCGCGGCCCCGGTCCCGCCGGCGGGGTAGGTCGCCCCAAACTGGGAGCTTTGCATGCGTTCGGCCTCGGGCATGGCCTGGTCTGGCCCGCCGGCGCCATGATAAATCGCTTGCTCGGCGGTCAGGACGTTCTGCCCGCCGGCGCTGCCGCCGCCGCTAGCAAGTTCCACCGCACGCTCCAGCACGGCCCGGTTCGTGGTGATGGGGGTTAGCGCCCTCAGGCCGGCGCTGGCATCCAGCACGGCGCCATAATCGCCGGCAACGAACTCATG
>JAKAUF010000202.1 GCA_021827785.1 Acidobacteriota bacterium
CCCAGTGCCGGCGCGACCGGGCCGACCGGGTCTCCCACCGGCGCCGCACCGACCGCGGGGACGCCTACGCCCGCGGCCATGAACTTCGGGTTGCCGCTGGTCCAAGGTGGATCCATTCGCGGCATCGAGGTGATCACTGGGTACCGGCTGCGCAAACAAAACGGCTCATTCGGCAACATTGGCGGCGGGCCGATCATCGGCGTCGCCATCCCCAGCAACACGCCGGCGGTGCATGAGTTCAACGGCGAAGACCGGCCAGACCACTGGCTGTTTATTTATGAACCCGCCGCCGACCGTTCCATGGGCGGCGGAACGCCGACCGCGCCAGCGGTGCCCGGCACCGGACTGCCGGGACAAACCGGTACTCCAGGCACTGGGACCGGCTCCAATCCTTTTGGCAATCCCACCGGCACGCCCACCGGCGGTGCGACGGGCGGGACAGGACCAGGCGGCGCCTCCGGCGGCGCGGGCGGCATCCTGGGCACCGGCCCGGGTTAGCTCGATTGATGGGCGCGTGCCCCGGCATTCTGCTGCCGCGCGCCGCGGGCGCGCACGGGTGCGCGGGGGGGTTCCGCAGCCTTCCCGCGCTTGCTCCGTCCCCCGGGAAATCGGCGCTGCCCCCGCGAGTTGCGCCCGTATCCGCCGCTTTGTGGTCGCGAATTTCTAGGCGAGATAACGCGCCAGCGCCTCGGCGTCGCAGTTGCCGCCGCTGAGGACGACGCCGATTTTGCGATGGCCGGGGGGTAAACGATGGGCCAGAACTGCGGCTAAGCCGGCGGCGCCGGAGGGTTCGACCAACGTTTTGGCGCGCAGCAACAGCAGCCGCAGAGCAGTGATCAATTCGCCGTCGGAGACGGTAACCACGGCGGTCAGATGGCGCTGGAGAATGGGGAAGGTCAGCGCTCCGGGCTGCACCGTGCGCAGGCCGTCGGCGATGGTGGGATTGTCAGGGATGGCGGTGATCTGGCCGCGCTCCAGGGAGAGCTTGACGTCGGCGGCAGTTTCCGGCTCGACGCCATAGAGGCTGATCTTGGGATTATGCGCGTGCGCCGCCAGGGCGCAGCCGGACATCAATCCGCCGCCGCCCACCGGCGTGACCAAGGCATCCAGGTCGGGAACTTCGGCCAGCAACTCCCGCGCGGCGGTGCCCTGGCCGGCGATGATATCGGGATCATCGAACGGCGGCACCAACACCCGCCCCTGCTCGCTGACCAACTGCGCGGCCAATTCCTCGCGCTTTTGCCGGGCGCGATCATACAGATGCACGACGCCGCCGAAGGCCCGCACCGCCTCCAGCTTGGATTTCGGCGCATCGTCCGGCATCACCAAGTCCGCCGGAATGCCCAGCTCCCGCGCCGCCAGCGCCACGGCCTGGGCGTGATTGCCGCTGGAGTAGGCGAGGACGCCGCGGCTGCGCTCGGCCGCGGTCAGTTGCAATAGCCGGTTCATGGCGCCGCGAAACTTGAAGGCCCCGCCCCGCTGCAAATTCTCCGCCTTCAGGTACACCTCGGCCCCGGCGGCGGCATCCACCGAACGCGATCGCAGCACGGGAGTGTGGTGCACACGGCCGGCGATGCGCTGCGCCGCCGCGGCTATCGCCGCCGCGGAGATTTCGGTGCCGGCGGCGCTCATAGGTCCGCTAGGCTGGGATGCTGGCGGTGCCAGGGCGTGGCCGCCTGATAGGCGGCGGCGACCTGCAACACGCGGGCCTCGGCCAGCGGCGCCCCCATGATCTCCAGCCCCACCGGCATGTGATGCTTCGCGCTGAAGCCAACGGAAACGCCGGCGGCGGGCAATCCCAGCAAATTGCCCGCACCGCTCAACTCGTAATTCTTTTCCACGCCGTGCGGCGCGGGGCTGGGCCGATGCGGATGCTTCGCCGCGTACTCCTTCTCCTGGGCCGCGAACGGCACGTCCGCCAAGGGCGCGATGTCGCCGGCGCCGGTATTGATAATGGCGTCGAAGCCGCGCAAATAGGCCAGCATGCCGGCCTGCGCCTGGCCGCGAATGCGGAAGGCGCGGAGGTAATCCACGCCCTTCACCTGCGCTCCGGCGTAGAGCCCGATCTTCTGCCCGGCGTCGGGAACTTTTTGAAAATCGGGACCGGCCATCAGATTTTCAAATGCGGCGGCGCCCTCCACATCCAGCACCGTCTCCGCCGCCAATCCATAGGGAAACTGCGGCAGGTGGGTGGGAATCATTTCCGCCCCCAGGGAATGCAGCACCGCGAGGGCGCGGCTGTACGGTTCCTTGACCGGACTGTAGCTGGGCAAGCGGTCGGCGGGAAAATACCCCAAGCGGAAACCGCGCAAGTTGGCCGGGCGGCCGGGATAGGCGAACGGCGCGTGCAAACAGGTGGGATCGCGGGGATCGGCGCCGGCAATCGCGGACAAGATGAGCGGCAAATCATCCATGCGGCGCGCCATCGGGCCCAGTTTGTCCATGGTCCAACTCAACGCCATGGCTCCGGCGCGGCTAACGCGGCCATAGGTTGGCCGCAGGCCGGAGATGCCGCAGTAGGTGGTGGGATTAATGATCGAACCCCACGTTTCCGAACCAATGGCGAAGCCGACCAACCCGGCGGCGACCGCCCCGCCCGGCCCGCTGGAGCTGCCTCCGGTCCAGCGTTTGGGGTTCCAGGGGTTCCGTGCCGGACCGGTGATCGCGGCCGCAGCGCTTTGGTAATTCCCTGCCCCGGCCAGCTCGATCATCGCCAGTTTGGCGACCAGCACCGCGCCCGCGGCGTGCAAGCGGTCCACTACCGTGGCGTTGTCCTTGGGCACGCGATCGGCATACGCCGGGCAGCCCCAGGTGGTGCGAATGCCCGCCGTATCGAGCAGATCCTTGGCGCCCCAGGGAATGCCCTGGAGCGGGCCGCGCACATGGCCGCGGCGAAAATCGGCATCGGCGGCGCGGGCTTGCTCCAACGCCAGCTGATCGGTTACGGTCACCACCAAATTGAGCTTGGGACCGATGCGGTGCAGCCGGTCC
>JAKAUF010000317.1 GCA_021827785.1 Acidobacteriota bacterium
CGTCAATACTGGCTGCATTTCCGCGGAATCAACTTCCGCGCCTCCATTTGGCTGAACGGCCACAAGCTGGCCGGTTCCCGCCAAATCGCGGGCACCTGGCGCATTTTCGCCTTCAACATCACCCCCTACCTGCGCCGCGGCGTCAACGTCCTCGCCGCCAAAACCTACGCCGAAACGCCGAACGATCTGGCGCTGACCTTCGTGGATTGGAACCCGCTGCCGCCGGACAAGGACATGGGCTTGTTCCGGCGGGTGTTCATCACCCGCACCGGCGCCGTTTCCCTCTGGCATCCGCAGGTGCGGACCCAACTTGATCTGCCATCGCTGGCCGCCGCCCACCTGACCATCTCGGCGCATCTGCGCAATTCCGCCAGCCATACCGTGCGCGGCTTTCTGGTCGCCCGCATCGGCGCCATCACCCTGCGCAGAGAGGTGTTTCTCGGGCCCGGCATGGACCGCCGCGTGGTCTTTCGCCCGGCGCGGTATCCCGCCCTCAACTTCGTCCATCCCCGCCTTTGGTGGCCGTATGAATGGGGCCCGCGGAACCTCTATCATCTGCATCTCGCCTTCATCGCCGCCGGTCGCGTCACCGACCGCAAGACGGTGGTCTTCGGCATTCGCCAAGTCAGCTCCCGGCTGGACGCCCGCAATCACCGCCTGTTTTTCGTCAACGGCCATCGCATCCTCATTCGCGGCGCCGGTTGGGCGGCGAACATGCTGATGGACCTTTCGGCGCGCAATGAATTGGAGCAGCTGCAATACGTCCGCGCCATGCACCTGAACGCCGTTCGGCTGGAAGGCAAGCCGATGGACCAGACCTTCTACCGGCTCTGCGACCGCCTCGGCATTCTCGTCATCCAGGGCTGGTGCTGCTGCTCGCGCTGGCAGCATTGGAAAGACTGGAAGCCCGCCGACTACGTCATCGCCGCCGCTTCGGAGCGCGACCAGCTCCAGCGCCTGCGCAACCACCCCAGCGTGTTGGTTTGGCTGTATGGCAGCGACATCGCGCCGCCGCCGGCGGTGGAGCGCATCTATCTCCGCGTCATCCAACAAACCCATTGGCCCGACGCGGTCGTCGCCGGCGCGTCCAAGCAGAAGACGCTAGTCGGCTGGACCGGAGTGAAGATGTCCGGCCCCTACCAATATGTCGCGCCCAACTATTGGGAGAACCCGCACGCTCCCGGCGGCGCCTTCGGCTTCAATACGGAAACCAGTCCCGGACCAGCAATTCCCGTGCTGGCCAGCTTGCGGGAGATGCTGCCCCGCGCCGATCTTTGGCCCATTGATCAAGCCTGGAATTACCACGCCGGCGGCGGCGAGTTCAAGAACCTGAATTACTTCACCAACGCGCAGGCCGCCCGTTACGGCCCGTCCACCACGCTGCGCGACTACGAGCGCAAGGCGCAGGCCATGGCCTATGCCGGCGAGCGCGCCATGTTCGAAGCCTATGGCCGCAACAAGTGGGTTTCCACCGGCGTCATCCAATGGATGCTCAGCAACGGCTGGCCGTCCATGATTTGGCACCTGTACGACTATTACCTGCGCCCCGGCGGCGGCTTTTTCGGCGCGCAAACCGCCTGCCAGCCGGTGCACATCCAGTACTCCTACGACGACGGCTCCATCTGGGTCGTCAATTCGCTGCTGCGCGATTTTACCGGCCGCGCCCGCGTGCAGGTGTACAGCTTCCATTTGCGGCGGCTGTTGCAAAAGACGTTGGCTGTCTCGGCGCCGGGCAACCGTTCCGTTCGCATTTTCACCCTGCCGAAGTTTGCCCATCTGTCGCCGGTCTACTTTGTCCGCCTGCGCCTCACGGCGGCCCAATCCAGCGGCGGACGCCGCGTGGTCAGCCGCAACTTTTACTGGCTGGCCCGCCATCCGGACACCCACGACTGGGCCAAGTCCACCTGGTATTACTCACCCATCGTTCACTACGCCAGCCTCACCGAACTCCAATCCCTGCCGCCGGTGCGCTTGCGGCTCTCCGCCACGGGCCGGCGCCATGGCGTTTGGGAAACCGACGTGGTGCGTTTGCGCAATCCCAGTCATCACTTGGCCTTCCAGGTGCATTTGGTGGTGCTGCGCGGCCGCCACGGCGGAGACATTGAGCCGGCGATTTGGCAGGCGAACTATCTGGAACTGATGCCCGGCGAAAGCCGCATCGTTCACGTCCGCTATCGCGCCGCCGCCTTGCATGGCGCGCGGCCGGTGATTCGCGCCGGCGGTTGGAACATCCCGCGGGAGTTTGCGCCGATGGCAGGGAAGTAGCCGGACCAAGGTGTGGGCGGACCGGTATGGTCGCCGGGGCACCCCGCCGCGCTAGCTGCCCGCCGCGGCGGTGAAAAGCTGAACGAGCAGCCCCTCGCGGATCAGTCGCCGGGCCAAAGTCAATTGCCCCTCGCGAAGACCTGGCGCAACTTCCCGGCCAGGTCACCGATGGTATAGCTCAAGCCAAAGCGCAGCACGAAGGGATCGCTGACGTCCGACAATCCGAATGTGGGCTCCAAGCGAAACGACCAATGGCGCGACCAGGTGTAGCTAAACACCGGGCCCAAGTATTGTTGCTCCCGGCCCCAGTAGAAGCCGAACTGCCGCGTGTTGCCCAGCGCGCCCATCATTTCCAGTCCCATTCCCAGGCGGGCGGTCGAAAATAGCGGCGGCGCTGGCCCTGCCGCACCGGCCATGACCGCCATTTCGCCCATGCCGCCCATCCATCGCGGCTGGCGGAACACGCCCCAGACATAGCCAAAATTATTCTCGTGCGGCGCTTGCAGGTCCGTTTCGTTTATGAAGTTGAACGTGGCGTTGATGCGGCCCCAGTCGTGATACACGATGGCTCGAGTTTCGAACGTCCGCGCCGGCATCCGCCGGGCCAAACTCAGCGGTCCGGACAAATCCTCGCCGCCGAAACCGCTGACCTCCATCTTGTACAACGCCGCCTGGTTCAAATCTTCGTACTCGGCGTAGAGCGTGAAGTGCAGCAGGTGGTCG
>JAKAUF010000059.1 GCA_021827785.1 Acidobacteriota bacterium
GCCGACTGAGTCGCCGGCGTTGTCGCCGGTGCAGTCGGCGATGACGCCGGGATTGCGGGCGTCGTCTTCCTTGATGTGGAAGACGATCTTCATCAGGTCGCTGCCGATGTCGGCGATCTTGGTGAAGATGCCGCCGGCGATGCGCAGGGCGGCGGCGCCCAGGGATTCGCCGATGGCGAAGCCGATGAAGCAAGGGCCGGCGTAGGCGCCGGGAATGAACAGCAGGATGACCAGCATCATCAGCAGCTCGACGCTGATCAGCATCATGCCGATGCTCATGCCGGCATCGAGGGGGATGCGGGAGAGGGGATAGGGCTTGCCGGGCAGGCTGGCGAACGCGGTGCGGGAGTTGGCGAAGGTGTTGACGCGGATGCCGAACCAGGCGACGCCGTAGCTGCCGCAGATGCCGAGAACGCTGAAGGCGAGGATGATGAGGACGCGCGGGAGACCAAAATGCAGCAGCACGCCGAAATAAATGAGGATGATGGCGGCGATGAACGTTTCCAACAAGAGCAGGAATTTACCCTGATTGATCAGATAGGTTTTGCAGGTTTCCCAGATGAGTTCGCTGACCTCGCGCATGGAGTGATGCACGGGCAGGCGCTCCAAGCGGCGATAAATGACCAGTCCGAACGCCAGGCCGGCGAAGCAAAACAGCAGGCCCCACATCAGCAGGGCATGGCCGTTGATGCCGAGAAACGTGACCTGATGCAGGTCGGGGACCTTGAGGTCGGCTTCCCCGGTGACGGGCGCGGCGGCGGCGGGAAGGGCCAGGGCGGCGAGGCCGGCGAGTAGGCAGGCAAGGGGCGCAAAGCGGCGAGCCAGCATGAGGCGCATCAGGGTCTCCTGGGCAATGATCGGAATTTTACCTTGGTGGCGTCCTTAGACAATATGCCGCCCGTGGCGTCGGGCGGAGTGGCGCGAATCGGCCAACAGCGTCGGCCTAGACTGCATGTTTATAACATAGGCCGATGGCGGGATGCGAGGAAAGAAAACGGCGCCAGGAGCATTGCCAGGCGCGGCCCCCGGCCCCACCCGCAGCGGGGCGTCCCGCATTTCCTAGCGGCGGGGCCGAGCCACGCTTACGCGTCCGGCCGGGCCGGGGGCCCCACCGGCGGTCGCAAAGCGAAACTGGGGCGCCTTGGGGCTGATGGGCGCTAGACCGGAAGCGATCCGTGCTGGTCCCAGGCGGCGCTAAAGGTCACGGGATGGCCGAGCCGCTGGAAGGAATGGCAGCCGGCGAGAGCCGGATCGGGACGCGGGAAATCGGAGCGAAAGTGGGCCCCGCGGCTTTCCTCCCGGGCCAGGGCGGCGCGCACGATGGCGGTGGCGACCAGGGTCAAGTTGCGGTCCTCCAGATTGCCGGCGGCGCTCGCCGGCTCGGGCGCGGCGGCAAGCTCCTGGAGCCAAGCCCGCAGGGAGATCCCGTCGCGGATGACCGCGGCGGTCTCCGCCATGCGGCGCTGCAACTCGGGGCGGGGCAGGACGCCGCCGGTTGGCGCGATGGCCTCGCCATGGGTCGGCGCGGCGGCGGATTCCGCAGCCATGGCGCGGGCGGCGCGGGCGCCGAAGACCAGCCCCTCAAGTAACGAATTGCTGGCCAGCCGGTTGGCGCCGTGCACGCCGGTGCAGGCGGCTTCGCCGGCGGCAAACAAGCCGGGCAGGCTGGTGCGGCCGTTGAGATCGGTCCAGACGCCGCCCATCATGTAATGGGCGGCGGGCCGGACGGGGACGGGCTGGCGGCCGAGGTCCCAGCCGAATTGGCGCAAGGTGGCCACGATGCGGGGAAAGCGGCCTTCCAGTTCCTGCGCGCCGAGGGCGGTGGCGTCGAGAAAGCAGGCGGCGTCCGGCCCGGCGGCGGAACGGCGAATTTCGGCGACGATGGCGCGGGCCACGATGTCGCGCGGCGCAAGCTCCGCTCGGAAGTCGTAGGCGGGCATGAAGCGCTCACCGGCGGGATTGAGCAAAATCGCCCCCTCGCCGCGCAGGGCTTCCGAAAGCAGAAAGCGGGGAGCGCCGGGAGCGGCCAGCGCGGTGGGGTGGAACTGGACGAATTCCATATCCGCCAGCACGGCGCCGGCGCGGCCCGCCAGGGCGGGGCCATCCCCGGTGGCGACGGCGGGATTGGTGGTGTCGCGGTACACCTGGCCCAGGCCGCCGGTCGCCAACAGCACCGCCCGGGCTTGGGAGCGGACCACCTCCCCCGTGCTGGCGTGCCGGCATTCGATGCCGCTAACCCGGCCCGCGGCGGTATCCCATAAGAGGGAGGAGACGCGCAGCAGCGGCTGGATTTGAATGTTGGCGCGGGCGGCGGCTTGGCGCAGCAGCGTATCCGCGATTTCCCGGCCGGTGGAATCGCCGTGGGCATGCAGCACCCGGGAGCGGCTGTGGGCGCCCTCGCGGGCCAAATCCAACGCGCCGGCGGTGCGATCGAAAGCCGCGCCCCAGCGAAATAGAGCGGCGACGGCGGCGGGGCCCTCCTCGGTCAAAATGCGGGCGGCTTCGGGGCGGCTGAGGCCGTCACCGGCGATCAGCGTGTCCTGTTCATGCAGGGCGACGGAATCGTCCTCGCCGACGGCGACGGCAATTCCGCCCTGGGCAAAGCGGGTGGCGGAATCGGCGAGTTCGCCCTTGGTGAGCAGCAGAATGCCGCCATGGCCGGCATCGCTGAGTTCCAGCGCGGCGCGCAACCCGGCGATGCCTGCGCCGACAACGATGAATTCGATGGCGGGCATGAACTACAAAGTATAGAGTCTCGGCCGTCGAGATGGGGGAGCGAAGCCGTTCCGCTTTCCGGCTGTGCGCGCTCCCGCAGGGCACCTAATGAATAGGCGCGGGCCCCAGCCCGGCCTGCGGCGGGCCGTCCCGCTCACGCGCCGCCGGGGACCGCGCCGCTTCCTTTGCCGGGAACGGGCCGCAGCCTTCAGCTGCGCGCCACGGGCGCGCGGGGATTTTCGCGACCTGGCCGCGCCCGCGTTGCCC
>JAKAUF010000029.1 GCA_021827785.1 Acidobacteriota bacterium
TGTTGTTGCGGGTCTTGTAACCGCGCGTCGGCTGGCCCCACGGGGTGACCGGGTTGCGGCCGCCGCTGGTCTTGCCCTCGCCGCCGCCATGGGGATGGTCCACGGGATTCATGGACACGCCGCGGTTGACCGGGCGGCGCCCCAGCCAGCGAACGCGCCCGGCCTTGCCGTAGGTGACGTTCTCATGCTCGGCGTTGCCCACGGCGCCGATGGTGGCCATGCAGGCGGCCAGGACGCGGCGCGTTTCGCCGGAGGGCAGCTTGAGCAGGGCGTAGGCGCCTTCCTTGGAAATCAGCTGCGCCGAGCCTCCCGCCGAACGCACCATCTGCGCGCCCTTGCCGGGGCGCAGCTCGACGTTGTGCACCGTGGTGCCCGGGGGTATATCCTTCAGCGCCAGCGCGTTGCCGGTGACGATATCCGCCCCCGGGCCGCTGGTGACCACCGCGCCGACCTTGAGCCCCGCCGGCTGGAGAATATAGCGGCGCTCGCCGTCGCGGTACTTCAGCAGGGCGATGCGCGCGCTGCGGTTGGGATCGTATTCGATGCTTTCCACCACGGCGGGAATGCCCGCCTTGTCGCGCTTGAAATCAATCCGCCGGTACTGGCGCTTGTGGCCGCCGCCGCGGTGCCAGATGGTCAGGTCCCCTTGCGTGCGGCGGCCGCCGGTTTTCTTCAACGGCTCGACCAGCGGCTTGTGCGGACGGGAGCGGGAAATATCCTCGCTGCGGTTGACCGTCTGGTAGCGGCGCGTCGGCGTGGTGGGGCGGAAGGTCTTGATGGCCATGGCTAGACGTTCTCCCCGTACTCGGGCATCTTTTCGCCCGCGCGCAGCTTGATGTACGCCTTCTTCCAATCCGGCTTATAGCCGCTGAATCGGCCGCGGCGGCGTTCCTTGCCCGCCAGGGCCATGGTGCGCACGCTCTCGACCTTCACCTTGAAGATGTCCTGCACGGCTTCCCGGATCTCGACCTTGGTGGCGTTCGGGGCCACCTCGAACACCAGCGTTCGGCCGTTTTCCTTGACCGCCAGGCCCTTTTCCGTGATGATCGGGCGGCGGATGATTTGATATCGGTTGCGCATGGCCGGTTCCTGATCCTAGGCGGCGGGAGCCCGCTTGCCGCTGGGCAGCGCGGCGCGCTGCAATACCTCCAGCGCCGGCTGGGAAAGAATGATTTTCGAATAGCGCAGCAGGTGATAGGGATGCACCTGCGACGGCGCCAGCAACTCCACGTTCGGCAGGTTGCGGGCGCTGAGATAAAGGTTCCGGTTCTCCGCCGCCGCGTCCACCAGCAAGGCGCCGCGGCCGGCGTCGAAGGCCGCCAGCGCGGCCTGCAACTGGCGGGTTTTGACCGCCGGCAAGGTCCAGTCTTGCACCACCACCAGCTCCGCGTCGCGGAACTTGGCGGCCAGCGCGGAACGCAGCGCGGCCTTGAGCTTTTTCCGCGGCATCTCCCAGGCGTAGCTGCGCGGCTGGGGCCCGTGCACCGTGCCGCCGTGGCGCCAAATCGGGCTGCGCACGGAGCCGATGCGCGCGCGGCCGGTGCCCTTCTGCCGCCACAGCTTGCGGCCGCTGCCGCTGACCTCGCCGCGGCCCTTGGTCTTGTGCGTGCCGCGGCGCCGCGCCGCGGTGAAATGGCGCACCGCCTCCCACAGCAGCTCTTCGTTGACCGGGGCCAGAAACACCGCGTCCGCCAGCTCGCACTGGCCCACGGTTTCCTGCTTCAGGTTTTGAATCGCGATCGTCGCCATGGCGCTGCTATTTCTTTCCCGTCCGCTTCTTGGACGCCTTCAACGGATCCACCGTGGTCGAGCCGGCGTGGCCCCGCCGCTGGCGGGGCGGCTGCAGCGCGGCGCGGATCCAGACGTAACCGCCGTTGGGTCCGGGCACCGCGCCCTTGACCGCCAGCAAATTGCTCTCCGCGTCCACGGTGACCACGCGCAGGTTGCGCACCGTCACCCGGGCCGCGCCCATGTGGCCCGCCGCCCGCATGCCCTTCAGCACCCGGGAGGGAAACGCCGAGGCCCCGATCGAGCCCGGCGCGCGGTGGAACATGGAGCCGTGCGTCGCCGCGCCGCCGCCGAAATGATGCCGTTTGACGAAGCCGGCGAAGCCGCGGCCCTTGCTGACCGCCACCACGTCCACGTAGTCGCGCTCCTGGAACACGTCCACCAGCACCCGGTCGCCGATCTTGACGTCGCCGTCCCCGGGCTGAAGGCGAAACTCCCGCAATAGGCGGCACGGCGGCAGATCGTGCTTTTCGAAGACGCCGCGCTCCGGCTTGCTGAGCCGGCTGGGCTTGACGAACTCGATCAGCCCCACCTGCGCCGCCTCATAGCCGTCGCTGGCCGCGGTCTTGCGCTGCGTCACCACGCACGGGCCGGCCTGAATCAGCGTCACCGGCACCACCGCCCCGTCCGCGCCGTAGGCGTCGGTCATGCCGACCTTTTTGCCCAAAATTCCCTTCACCATGTCTCCCTCCCGGGCCGCCCGGCGGCGCCGCGGCTACCGGTGCTCCTTCCCGAAGGCCTTGATTTCCACGTCCACGCCGGCCGGAAGATCCAGCTTCATCAGCGCGTCCATCGTCTGCGGGCTGGGCTCGATCAGATCCAGCAGCCGGTTGTGCGTCCGCATCTCGAACTGCTCCCGGCTCTTCTTGTCCACGTGCGGCGAACGCAGCACGGTGAAGCGGTTGATCGCCGTGGGCAGGGGGATGGGCCCGGCGATCTCGGCGCCGGTGCGCCGCGCCGTGTCCACGATTTCCTTCGTGGACTGGTCCAGGACGCGGTAGTCGTAGGCTTTCAGCCGGATGCGGATGCGCTCGCGTATCATGTTGGTCCTCGCTCGCCGCTAGGCGATGATCTCGGCGATGGTGCCGGCGCCGACGGTGCGGCCGCCCTCGCGGATGGCGAAGCGCAGCCCTTTTTCCATCGCCACCGGCGTGATCAGCTCCACCTCCAGCCCCACGTTGTCC
>JAKAUF010000294.1 GCA_021827785.1 Acidobacteriota bacterium
GCCGAGCATGGCCGGGGCGTAGTAATACAGCGCGAAACAGAGCAGGCCGCCGACCAGCAGCGCCAGCAGGCAAAGGCCGATGCCCGCCTGGCTGAGCGTGCCGACGGCGATTTGCGCGTAAAAGACGAACCAGAGAAAAATGCCGGCGTAGGAGGGCGCGATGTTCTTATACCAGGGCGCGCGGGCGCTGGCGGGGTTGGGTTGCGAGGCGGCGAGATAACCGGGCAGGGACATACGCGGTGCCTTCCTGAGGGTGTCGGTGGGTGGGGCGGTGTTGGTGGGTATCGGCGCGGCTAGGACTCCAGCCAGCCGGGCAGATACATGGATAGGAAGCGGTGGGCGAGAATGAAACCGTCCTGGCGGCGCGGCGTGAACTCTTCTCCCCGGTCCACGCCGTCCCAGAACATGTCTTCGTGCTCGACGGCGATGCCGCCGGTGAACTTGATTTGCAGCAAAACGGTGATGAACGCCGGCCAGTTGATCAAGCCCTGGCCGGGGATGCGGTAGCGCCACCAGCCGGGATTATTGATGCCGACCCGTTGCAGCACGTATTGCGTGATCTCGGTGTCCTTGGCGTGTGCGGCCAGGATGCGGTGGCGGATGTCCCAGGCGGCTTGGATGGGGTCAATATATTGCCGCACCAGGTGGGAAGGGTCGAACTCCATGCCCAGGCGATGGCTGGGCGCCAGGGCGAAGACGGCGTTCCAGGCGTCGGGATAGGTGGCGAAGTTCACTGGGCAAGGATAGTTCTCCCATCCCATGCTCATGTCCAGGCGCTCGCAGACCGGGAGATAGCGTTCGTTGAAGACCTCGGCCAATTCCTTGGCCTGCCGGTCCATGCTGGCGCCGTCATGGCCGCCGCTGAAGGTGCCGATGAACTTGCAGCCCAAGCGGTGGGCGAACTCGATGCAGCGGATGAAGCGGTCCTGGGCCTCGCGCCGTTTCGCGAGGTTGGCGTCAATATGGTTGCAGTTCATCTGCTCGATGCTGATGATGCGCGTGCCGGCGTTGCGGGCGGCGGCCAGGATGGCGTCGAATTTGCGGTCGGGCAGATCGGGATGAAACTCCGGTCCCACTTTGACCACCACGCCCTCGTAGCGGTGCTTGGCGGCGAACTCCAGCTTGGCGGGGGCGTATTCGGTGATGATGCCCAGCTTGGGGTAGGGCGTGGGCGGCGGCGGGGCGGGAGCGGCCTCCGGCGGCGCGGCGGGCAGCGTGCCCGGCAGTCCCTGCGCCGCGGCGGGGGCGGCCAGCGCGCCGGCCATCGCGCCGACGCCGCCGAGGGCGGCGGCGCCCATGCCCCCGACCTTTAGGAAATTGCGGCGGCCCAGATCTTGGCCGGGCGGCGGAATGGAACTGCGGTTGCTACGCTCGCTCATGGGCGCGTCCCCCTCGGGCTAGGAGCCTAAGGAGAGAACGCTAATACGAATGACAGCCAGGGCGCAACCTAAGATTTGCAGCGCATTCGCGGCCACGCCGGAGCGCCGCCGCCGATCCGCCGGGGACTAGACAGATATGAGACGATGACGCCATGTCCGAGCTGATCGCCACCGGCCCGCCGGCCCGGCACGGCGGGCTTTCTCCCCGCGCCGCGGTCATCCTAACCGCCTCCATCGCCGCTCTGGGCGGGCTGTTGTTCGGCTACGACACCAGCGTCATCAGCGGGGCGATGCTGTTTTTTCAGCACACCTTCCATCTGACCGACGTGCAGTTGGAATGGGCGGTCAGCGCGGTGCTGCTGGGGGCGATGGCCGGCTCGGGCGCCGGGGGGCGGCTGACCGACTTGTGGGGCCGGCGCCCGGTGCTGCTGGCGACCGGCATCGGCTTCGGCGTGTTTTCCGTCTGGACCGGGCTGTCCACCGGCCTGGCCACCTTCGTCATCGCCCGCTTCTTCGTGGGCTGCTGCATCGGCGTCGCCTCGCTGGTGACGCCGCTGTACATCTCGGAGATGTCGCCGGCCAAGATCCGCGGCGCGCTGGTTTCGCTGAATCAGCTGGCGATCACCGTCGGCATCGGAGTCGCCTACATCGTGGATTACGCCCTATCCGGCGCCAAGGACTGGCGGCTGATGTTCATCAGCGCCGTCATCCCGGCGCTGGTGCTGGTGGTGGGCATGATCTTTTTGCCCGAAAGCCCGCGCTGGCTGGCCAAGAGCGGGCGGCGGGATGAAGCGCTGGCCAACTTCCGGCGCTTGGGCCGGGAGCAAGAGGCACAGGCCGAACTCGCCGACGTGGAACGCGTGCTGCGCGAGGAAACCGGCAAATTCCGCGACCTGTTCCGCCCCGGCTTCCGCACCGCCGTCTGGATCGGCATCGGGCTGGCGGTGTTGCAGCAGATCACCGGCATCAACACCATCATTTATTACGCGCCCGACATTTTGACCCACGCCGGCTACAGCAGCGATAAGGCGGCGATCCTGGCGACGGCGATCATCGGCATCGTCAATATCCTGACCACGGTGCTGGCCATCGTTTTGGTGGACCGCGTCGGCCGCAAGCCGCTGCTGATCGTGGGCACGGCGGGCATGGCCGCCTCGCTCGGTTACATCGGCTACGCCTTCGCCCACCACGTCATGGGCACGGGCGTCTTCATCGGCGTGGTCATCTACATCATCTTCTTCGCGGTCAGCTTGGGGCCGGTGGTGTGGCTGATGATCGCCGAAATCTACCCCACCAAGATCCGCGGCGCGGCGATGTCGCTGGCCACGTTCTGCGAATGGGGCGCCAACTTCGTGGTGGCGGTGACGTTTCTATCGCTGCTCAATGCGTTCGGAACCGCGAACACCTTTTGGATCTTCGCCGTCCTCAGCATTCTGGGCCTGTTGTTCTGCTGGCTGATCATTCCGGAAACCAAGGGCAAGAGCCTGGAGACGATCGAAGAGGATTTCCGCCGCCTGGGGCTGGGCCGGGGCGCGCGGAGCTAAGCGGCGCGGCGTGGCGGCGGTGTTGGCGTTCGATGTCGGCGGCAGCCA